>CALPZT020000139.1 GCA_943328365.2 Bifidobacterium breve
CTTGATCTCGGCAGAGGTCACCGCGTCGACCTTTCGCAGCAGACGGTCGATGCTCAAGAGCGGATCGTCATGCAATTCAGACTTCGCGATACGGGTCATGCGCGCACCCGTATCTTCCTGGCCGAGCACGGTGCCACCGCGAACCTGCCCCTTGCCCCGAGCGATTTCCTCGTCCGTGAGGCCGCTCTCTGCGAGCAGTTCCATCTGCTCGCGGCATACCTCGAGCACCTTGTGGACCTTGCCGGGCAAGCAGCCGACGTACAGGCCGAACATCCCGTCATCCGAGAATCCCTGCGAATACGCATACACCGAGTAGGCAAGGCCGCGCTTCTCGCGGATCTCCTGGAACAGCCGACTGCTCATGCCACCGCCAAATGCCGTGGTGAGCACCGCGAGGGCATATCGACGATCATCGCTCCGCGTGAAGCCGGGTACGCCGAGTACCAGGTGGGCCTGCTCGGTCGCCCGTTCGACCACTCGAATGCTCGCACCGTGGGCCCGCGGTCGGCCCTTCCTGCGAGGCGCAGCGACCTCGGCGGACGGGTCGAGCACATGGGCGAATGCCTCGCGCACCTGAGCGACGACGGTAGCGTGGTCGAGGTTTCCCGCGGCAGCCACGACCATGGACTCAGGTCGATAACGGGACCGGTAAAAGCGGTTGATCGCCGCGCGTGGAATAGCTTCGATGGTCTCGACCGTTCCGAGGATCGGCCGGCCGAGCGGGGTATCGCCGAGGAGCGCCGCTGCGAATTCGTCGTGAACGATGTCGCTGGGATCATCGTCATGCATGGCGATCTCTTCGAGAATGACACCGCGTTCCGCCTCGACATCGGCAGCGAGGATGAGCGCATCGGTCACGACATCGCTCACGACCGCGACTGCTAGCGGTAGGTCAGTATCGAGCACTCTCGCGTAGAAGCAGGTGTATTCCTTCGTCGTGAAGGCATTCAAGTCACCACCAACAGCCTCGATCGACGCCGAGATCTCGAGCGCCGAGCGGGTGTTCGTCCCCTTGAACAGTAGGTGCTCCAGGTAGTGCGCAGACCCCATCTGCGCAGCGGTCTCGTCGCGCGATCCAACGCCGACCCACACCCCAAACGACACCGAGCGAACACCGGGCACCTGCTCGGTGATGACGCGCAAACCGCCCGGGAGGACGGTCCGGCGGACAAGTCCGCCGTCGCCCTCCCGAAGCAGTGTTCGCGTGGTCGCCTTAGGCATCGGCGTTAGCCGCGGCGTCCCCAGCCTCAAGCACGGGCACCAAGGACAGCTTGCCGCGCGAGTCGACCTCCTTGATCTCGACCTGCACCTTGTCGCCGACGTTCAGTACGTCCTCGACCTTGTCAATCCGCCTGCCGCCGGCAAGCTTCTTGACCTCCGAGATGTGCAGGAGGCCGTCCTTGCCAGGCATGAGCGAGACGAAGGCACCGAACGCCGCGGTCTTCACCACGGTGCCGAGATACCGCTCGCCCACCTCGGGCATTGTCGGGTTGGCGATGTTATTGATCGCCGTACGCGCTGCCTCGGCCGACGGGCCATTGGTCGCGCCGATGTAGATCGTTCCGTCATCTTCAATCGAGATGTCGGCACCGGTCTCGTCCTGGATCTGGTTGATGATCTTGCCCTTCGGGCCGATCACCTCGCCGATCTTGTCGACGGGGATTCGCACGCTGATGACACGCGGTGCGGTCGCCGCCATCTCGTCCGGTGCATCAATCGCCTCGTTCATGACGTCGAGGATGCTGAATCGCGCATTGCGTGCCTGCTGGAGCGCATCGGCAAGCACCGAGGCCGGGATACCGTCGAGCTTCGTATCGAGTTGGAGCGCCGTGACGAACTCACGGGTGCCTGCCACCTTGAAGTCCATGTCACCGAAGGCATCTTCGGCTCCGAGAATGTCGGTGAGCGCGACGTACTCGGTCTTGCCATCGACCTCACCGGAGATGAGACCCATCGCGATACCGGCGACCGACGCGCGCAACGGCACGCCGGCGTTCAGCAGCGACATCGTCGATGCGCAAACCGAGCCCATCGAGGTCGAGCCATTGGACCCGAGTGCCTCCGAGACCTGACGGATCGCGTAGGGGAACTCCTCGCGGCTCGGCAGGACCGGCAGCAGCGCGCGCTCGGCGAGCGCCCCATGACCGATCTCACGGCGCTTGGGCGAGCCCACCCGGCCAGTCTCGCCGGTGGAGTACGGCGGGAAGTTGTAGTTGTGCATGTAGCGCTTGCGATTCTCCGGGTTCAGGGTGTCGAGCTGCTGCTCCATCTTGAGCATGTTCAGCGTCGTGACCCCGAGGATCTGGGTCTCGCCGCGCTCGAAGAGTGCCGACCCGTGCACGCGCGGCAGGACCTGAACCTCTGCGCTGAGGGTGCGGATATCCGCAAGCCCACGCCCATCGATACGGATCTTGTCGCGCAGCACGCGATCGCGCACCATCTTCTTCGTCACTGAGCGCAGCGCAGCGCCGAGCTCCTTCTCACGGCCAGCGAAGTCGCCACCGATCTTGGCGAGCACCTCGGCCTTGATGTCGTCGAGGCGAGCCTCGCGATCAGCCTTGCTCACGATGGTGAGCGCCTGACGGACGTCGCCGCCGCATGCGGCCTCGACGGCCTCGAAGACATCGTCCTGGTAGTCGAGGAAGATCGGGAAGTCGATGATCGGCTTGGCGGCAGCAGCAGCGAGTTCCTGCTGCGCGACGCACAACGCCCGGATGAACACCTTCGACGCCTCGAGGCCCTGGGCCACGACCTCTTCGGTCGGTGCAGTCGCGCCACCCGCGATGAGTTCCATCGTGCGCAGCGTCGCCTCGGCCTCGACCATCATGATTGCAACGTCGTCACCGGCGATGCGACCCGCGACGACCATGTCGAACACGGCATCCTCGAGCTGATCGTGAGTCGGGAAGCCGACCCACTGATTGTTGATGAGGGCAACGCGGACGCCGCCGATCGGACCGCTGAAGGGCAGTCCCGACAACTGGGTCGATGCAGATGCCGCGTTGATGGCAAGCACGTCGTACAGGTCGACCGGATTAAGGGCCATGACCGTGATGACGACCTGAACCTCGTTGCGCAGGCCCTTCTTGAAGGTCGGACGAAGCGGCCGGTCGATGAGGCGGCAGGTGAGGATGGCGTCCTCGCTCGGGCGTCCCTCACGACGGAAGAATGATCCTGGGATACGTCCGAGGGCGTACATCCGCTCCTCGACATCGATCGTCAGGGGGAAGAAGTCGAACTGCTCCTTGGGCTGCTTGCCCGCGGTCGTGGCCGACAGCAGCATCGTCTCTTCGTCGAGGTATGCGGCGACCGAACCTGCGGCCTGACGAGCCAGCCGGCCCGTCTCGAACCTGATGATGCGCGTGCCGAACGACCCGTTGTCGATAACGGCCTGTGCTGTAGCAATCTGGGGACCCTCCACGGGTGCCTCCTGTTTCTCGTGTACAGGGGCGCACGCGTCTTGCGGCCGGTGGCGGTCTTCGATCGAGGCCCACGGGAGGGGGCATCCTTGACGGACGGCTCCCCCGGAGGTCACTACCGAGGACCGACGGACTGGCGCCTGTTCGCTGCGCCCCGGATTTCGGATGGTTCATCGGTATTCAATTGTGTCCTGCTGCCGCGGCGCGAACTCGCTCGTCTCCCTCTCGGGATGAACTCGGAGGCACACACGGCCGCGGTTCGCGGACGTCAGCATCGCTCGCTGGCGGATGCTGCACGGGCCTGGCCGGCATACGCCGACCAGGCCCGCGAGTCGTTATCGGCGGATGCCGAGCTTCTCGATGATCGCGCGGTAGCGCGAGATATCGGTCTTGACGAGGTACTGCAGCAACCGGCGGCGCTGGCCGACCAAGATGAGCAGCCCGCGGCGGCTGTGGTGGTCGTGCTTGTGCATCTTCAGGTGCTCGGTGAGCTCTTGAATGCGCTTGGTGAGCAGCGCGATCTGCACCTCGGGTGACCCGGTGTCGCCCGGCTTGAAGCCGTGCTCGGCAATGATCTGCTGCTTTGTTGCTGCGTCCATGGCTGACTTTCCTCTCGGGCGCGCTCTGTCCTTGCGGAATCACGAGCACAATCTGGTCGACACGTATCGCGAAGCGCCCGCCTCACGACCGTCTTGCGGCGAGGTTACCAGCGAACATGCTCCCGCAGGAAATCGTGCGCCTCAGCGCCCGCCGAGGAGGATGCGAGCCTGCTCGACGTCGCCGGCCATCTGCGCGATGAATTCGTCGAGCGTGTCGAATACCTCCTGGCCGCGGATGCGTCCGGCAAATGCCACGCGAATGCTGCATCCGTAGAGATCCAGATCGGCTCGATCGATGACGTAGGTCTCGATTCGGCGCTCCCTGCCCTCGAACTGGGGATTGGTCCCGACTGAAATCGCGGCCGGCATCTGCTCGCCCTCGGATTCGAGTAGGCCCGCATAGACCCCGTCGGCGGGGATCACCGGGTCGCCGACCACCTGCAGGTTCGCCGTCGGGTAGCCAAGTTCGCGTCCTCTGTGGTCACCGTGAACAACCAGCCCATCGACTGAGTATTCGCGTCCGAGCATTTCATTGGCCTCATCGATTTCACCGGCCGCGAGCAGGGCACGAATGCGACTAGACGACCAGGGGGCATTGTCGGCTGCGAGCGGTACCGCGATGACATCGAACCCGTGGGCCCGACCGAGCTCGGCAAGAACCGAGACGTTACCGGCGGCGTGCGCACCGAAGAGAAAGTTCTCGCCGACGACAACGGTCCTTGCCATGAGCCGATCGACGAGCACCGACTGGACGAACTCCTCGGGGGTCTCCGCGGCCATCGCCCCATCAAACGCGAGGACCTCGACTGCGTCAGCACCCGCTGAGCCGAGCAGCTCGACGCGCTGCTCGATGGTCGCGAGGGACTGCGGTGCATGACCTGGACGGATCACCGCCTCGGGGTGCGGATCGAAGGTCACCGCGACGAGTGGGAGCCCTGCGCGATTCGCCTCGCCGCGGGCCCGCCCGATGAGCGCCTGATGACCCTTGTGCACGCCGTCGAACACCCCGATGCACGCGACCGTACCGCCGGGGTGCTGGCCTACCTCGTACGTACCCGACATGTGCCACACCCTATTCGGCGAACACGGCGCAGTACTTGGCCTGTGCGCCATGCTCCTCAGCGAGCGCCAGCAGGTGCCCGTCCGGCGACAGGAGCGCCATGGGGCTCGGTGCCGCACCGGGCTCTCCGTCGGTCGCGTCAGCCCACGGAATCCTGCGCCCCGTCACGATGAAGGAAGCCTCCTCCGCGCTCACGGTGCGCGTCCGGAATGACCGCTCCGCGGCGCGCCCGAGGCTCAGCACGTGCGCGGCTGGATCAGCTTCGTCCACGAACTCCGCCAGTACGACGGCCTCGCCGACGGTCCATCCGCCCACCCGAGTGCGGCGCAACTCGGTGAGGTGCCCGCCGACCCCGAGATCGGCCCCGATGTCGCGGGCGAGTGCGCGGACGTAGGTGCCGGTGCTGCAGGCTACGACCA
>CALPZT020000140.1 GCA_943328365.2 Bifidobacterium breve
CCCTTCGACGGCCGGCAGCCAACCCTGATCCACCCCGTGCCGTGTTCGGGCAGGTAGGTGTCGTTCTGCTCGCCCGAATCCGGGCGGGCAACGACATCTTCGTGCCCGAGCGCCGGGCATTCCTTCGCTGACGGGGCGAGATGACCGGTCCGCATGCCAGTTGACCGCTCTGCTGGCTGGTTCAGCCGGATGCTGGACGAAACGATGGGGAGGGGTTGGGGCGGCTGCGGCTGACTTCGGGTACTCTTCTCTCTGACAGGCCAGCGTCGTCCTGTCAGTTCACTGAAGCCCTGGCACCCGGGTCTTGCTTTCCCCGGGCCTGCTTCGCCGTGTTCTGCGACGACGATTGGACGAATGATGCAGTACTCGAATCCGGATATGCCGCCCGCTCAGGGCCTCTATGACCCCTCCCGTGAGCATGATGCCTGCGGCGTCGCCTTCCTTGCGACGCTCACCGGAGTCCCGTCGCACCGCATCGTCGCCGATGCACTGACCGCCTTGCGCAACCTCGAGCACCGCGGAGCTTCGGGCAGCGAGCCTGACAGCGGTGATGGTGCCGGGATCCTCCTGCAGGTTCCCGACGCGTTCCTGCGATCGACCGTGGACTTCGACCTGCCGGCCGCCGGGCACTACGCGGTCGGCATCGCCTTCCTGCCGATCGATGGCGATGCCCGAGCGGGCGTGAAGCGCGCGATCGAGATGATCGCCATCGACGAGGGTCTCGTCGTGCTCGGGTGGCGATGCGTCCCGACCGACCCGAGCCTTGTCGGTGGAACGGCTCGCAGCGTCATGCCGGCATTCGAGCAGTTGTTCGTTGCAGCGGGGGCATTGCAGGGTCTTGAACTCGACCGGGTGGTCTACGCGCTGCGCAAGCGTGCTGAGCACGAGACCGGCGTCTACTTTCCCTCGCTCTCATCGCGCACCATCGTCTACAAGGGGATGCTCACCACCGGCCAGCTCGAGCCCTTCTACCCGGACCTATCGGAGGAGCTCGTCGCGTCGACGCTCGCGCTCGTCCACTCGCGTTTCTCGACGAACACCTTCCCTTCCTGGCCGCTTGCTCACCCGTACCGGTTCATTTCGCACAACGGCGAGATCAACACGGTCCAGGGCAATCGCAACTGGATGCAGGCGCGCGAGTCGATGCTCACCTCCGACATCCTGCCCGGTGATCTCACCCGCCTGTTTCCGGTGTGCTCGCCGGGGAGCAGCGACTCGGGCTCCTTCGACGAGGTCCTCGAGCTCATTCATCTCGGCGGACGCTCGCTGCCGCACGCCGTGCTCATGATGATCCCGGAGGCGTGGGAGAACCACCCGACGATGGATCCGGCCAGGCGGGCCTTCTATGAGTTTCACTCGACGCTCATGGAGCCCTGGGACGGCCCTGCCAACGTCTGCTTCAGCGACGGCAGCGTCATCGGTGCCGTACTCGACCGAAATGGCCTTCGCCCGGGTCGGTTCTGGGTGACCGACGATGGCCTTGTCGTGCTTGCGTCCGAGACGGGGGTGCTCGACCTGGACCCCTCGACCATCGTGCGCAAAGGACGGCTGCAGCCCGGCAGGATGTTCCTCGTCGACACGGTCGCCGGGCGCATCATCGAAGATGACGAGGTAAAGGCCGACCTGGCAGCCGCAGCGCCGTACGGCGATTGGTTGAACGCAGGGCTCGTCCATCTTGAGCAGCTGCCGGAGCGCGAGCACATCGTCCACACCCCCGAGTCGGTAGCCAGGCGTCAGCAGACCTTCGGCTACACAGAGGAGGACCTGAGGGTCATCCTTGAGCCGATGGCACGGACGGCTGCTGAGCCGATCGGATCGATGGGCACCGACACCCCGGTGGCGGTGCTGTCGACGCGCCCGCGTCTGGTCTTCGACTACTTCCAGCAACTCTTCGCGCAGGTGACGAACCCGCCCCTCGACTCGATTCGCGAGGAGATCGTCACCTCGCTCTCCAGCCATGTCGGACCGGAGGGCAACCTCCTCGAGGCGACCGCCTCGCATGCGTCTCAGGTGGTCCTCCCGTTCCCCGTCATCGACAACGACGAGCTCGCGAAGGTGTTGCATATCAATGCCGACGGCACGCAGCCGCGGTTCGCCGGAGTTCGCATCTCCGGCCTCTATCCGGTCTCCGGTGGAGGCGAAGCCCTCGAGCGCCGGCTAGTGGAGCTGTTCAATGAGGTCGACGCCGTCATCCGGCAGGGCAAGCGCTTCATCGTCCTGTCTGATCGCGACAGCAACGCCGAGAAGGCGCCGATCCCGTCCCTTCTCCTCTGCGCCGCGGTGCACCACCATCTCGTCCGCACGAAGGCGCGCACGATGGTATCGATGCTCGTCGAGTCAGGTGACGTGCGCGAGGTGCACCACGTGGCGCTGCTTGTCGGCTACGGGGCGGCCGCGGTAAACCCGTACCTCGCCCTCGAAACTGTCGAGGACCTCGCCCGCCGGGGGGCGATCCCGGGAACCACCCCGGAGCAGGCGATGCGAAATCTCGTGAAGTCGCTCGGCAAGGGTCTGCTCAAGGTCATGTCGAAGATGGGCGTCTCGACGGTTGCCTCCTATCGCGGGGCCCAGATCTTCGAGGCCATCGGCCTGTCGAAGCCGCTCGTTGATGCCTACTTCACCGGCACCTCCTCCAAGCTCGGCGGTGTGGGCCTTGACGTCCTTGCGGCCGAGGTTGCTGCTCGGCACGCAGTCGCCTACCCGCCGTCGGGCATCGCACCGGCGCACCGCACCCTGAACGTTGGCGGCGAGTATCAGTGGCGGCGAGAGGGCGAGGCGCACCTATTCGACCCGGAGACGGTGTTTCGCCTGCAGCACTCGACGAGGAACAAGCGGTTCGACATCTTCCGCGAGTACAGCGCCGGCGTCGACGACCAGTCGGCCAGGCTCATGACCCTTCGGGGACTGTTCGGCTTCAAGGACGGGCTGCGGCCCTCCGTCCCGCTCGATGAGGTCGAGCCAGCCTCGGAGATCATCAAGCGCTTCTCAACCGGCGCGATGTCCTACGGGTCGATCTCCGCGGAAGCGCACGAGACGCTGGCGATCGCGATGAACAGGCTCGGAGCGAAGTCGAACACGGGGGAGGGTGGCGAGGATCCCGAGCGCTTCGTCCCGATGCCGGACGGTGATTCGAAGCGCTCGGCCATCAAGCAGGTTGCGTCCGGACGCTTCGGGGTGACGAGCGAGTACCTCGTCAATGCCGACGACATCCAGATCAAGATGGCCCAGGGTGCGAAGCCGGGCGAGGGCGGGCAACTGCCGGGCCACAAGGTCTACCCGTGGATCGCGAAGACCCGGCACTCGACCCCCGGCGTCGGGCTCATCTCGCCTCCACCGCACCATGACATCTACTCGATCGAGGACCTCGCACAGCTCATTCACGACCTGAAGAATGCCAACCCGAGGGCTCGGATCCACGTGAAGCTGGTGTCCGAGGTCGGGGTCGGCACCGTCGCGGCGGGTGTCGCAAAGGCGCACGCCGATGTCGTCCTCATCTCCGGCCACGACGGCGGTACTGGCGCCTCGCCGCTGACCTCGCTCAAGCATGCCGGCACCCCGTGGGAGCTCGGCTTGGCCGAGACCCAGCAGACCCTGATGATCAATGGCCTGCGCGACCGGGTTGTCGTTCAGGCTGACGGCCAGCTCAAGACGGGCCGTGACGTCATCGTCGCAGCCCTCCTCGGGGCGGAGGAGTTCGGCTTCGCGACTGCACCGCTCGTCGTGAGCGGCTGCATCATGATGCGGGTCTGCCATCTCGATACCTGCCCGGTGGGCGTGGCAACACAAAATCCAGTCCTGCGGGAACGCTTCAGCGGTAAGCCGGAATTTGTCGAGACCTTCTTTGAGTACATCGCTGAGGAGGTGCGCGAGCATCTGGCCTCCCTCGGCTTCAGGTCGATGGAGGAGGCCATCGGGCAAGTCGAGTCACTCGATACGACGGCGGCTGTCCGCCACTGGAAGTCCGAGGGCCTTGACCTCTCGCCGATTCTTCATGCGCCGGCTGTGGCAGGGGCTCCGCGTCGTCGCATGGTCGAGCAGGACCATGGGCTCGACCGCGCCCTCGATGTCGAGCTCATCGCGCTGTGCGAGCCGGCACTCGAGCGGGCTGAGCCGGTACGTGCACAGCTGCCGGTCCGCAACGTGCATCGCACCGTGGGCACCATGCTCGGCTCCGAGGTCACGCGTCGGCACGGTGGGGGAGGGCTGCCTGACGGCACGATCGACCTGACGTTCATCGGCTCTGCCGGTCAGTCATTCGGTGCATTCATGCCGCGGGGCATGACCCTGCGGCTCGAGGGCGACGCGAACGACTACGTGGGCAAGGGACTGTCCGGAGGACGCATCATCGTCCGGCCTTCGCGCGCAGCGGTATTCGATGCGCACGAGAACATCATTGCCGGCAACGTCATCGGGTACGGGGCGACAGCAGGCGAGATCTACCTGCGCGGACGTGCGGGGGAGCGGTTCTGCGTGCGGAACTCAGGGGCCACTGCCGTGGTCGAGGGAGTGGGTGATCACGCGTGCGAGTACATGACCGGCGGGCGGGTCGTCATCCTCGGTGAGACCGGACGCAACCTCGGGGCGGGCATGTCAGGCGGAATCGCGTACGTGCTCGATCTCGATCCCGGCCGGGTAAACCCGGAGATGGTCGATCTTGATGCGCTCGGTGAGCATGACGAAGCCGAGCTGCTCGCGATCCTTCAGCAGCACGCGGAAGAGACCGATTCGGTGCCTGCCCGCGAGCTCATCGGCGACTGGGCTCGCTCCGTCACGAGGTTCACCAAGGTGATGCCAAAGGACTACAAGCGCGTGATGCAGTTGCAGGCACAAGCGGTCGAGCAAGGGCTCGATCCGATGGTTCTCGTGATGGGAGGCGGCCGTGGCTGACCCGAAGGGCTTCATGACGACAGACCGGGAGCTTCCGACGCGAAGGCCGGTTGACATACGGCTCCAGGACTGGCGGGAGGTCTATCAGGAGTTCGGCGAGGCCAAGGTCGAGAAGCAGGCCGGACGCTGCATGGACTGCGGCATCCCGTTCTGCCATGGCGGCTGCCCGCTCGGAAACCTCATCCCTGAGTGGAACGACCTCGTCTTTCGCCACGATTGGCGGGCTGCGAGCGAGCGACTTCATGCGACGAACAACTTCCCGGAGTTCACCGGCCGCCTGTGCCCTGCGCCGTGCGAGACCGCGTGCGTGCTCGGGATCAACGCCGATGCGGTGACGATCAAGCAGGTCGAGGTGTCGATCATCGACCGGGCGTGGGACGAGGGTTGGGTCACCGCCCAGCGCCCGGAGCGGCTGTCCGGCAAGACCGTTGCGGTCATCGGCTCCGGTCCTGCGGGCCTTGCCGCGGCACAGCAGCTCGCACGGGCGGGCCATACCGTTGCTGTGTTCGAGCGGGCCGACCGCATCGGAGGCCTGCTCCGCTACGGGATCCCGGAGTTCAAGATGGAAAAGCACCATCTCGACCGCCGCCTGGCCCAGATGGAAGC
>CALPZT020000141.1 GCA_943328365.2 Bifidobacterium breve
GAACAAGGTGCTCGACGAGGGCATCGCAGCCGCAGGCAAGGTTCTCGGCTGGACCTTCAAGGAGATCCTCGCTGGTGCAACTCCTGAGGATCAGCGTGCGGGCTTCTCCGCAGCGCTCGCCCTCAAGCCAGACGGTATCCACATCTCCGGCATCGAGCCCAGCACGATCGGCGACCTGCTCGACAAGGCGAAGGCCGCGAACATCCCCGTGGTTTGCTCGGCATGCATGAGTGCGCCGACCAGCGCGCTCGTCGATACCCACATTGCCGGCAAGCGCCAGCTCGACGTGTGGGGCCGCATGATCGCCGCCTACGTCGTTGCGACGACTCCGAACCCGAACGTCGAGGGCATCACCGTTCCGCTGTACCCGATTCTCGTTCGCTTTGACGAGGCCTTCAAGAACAACCTGAAGATCCTCACCAAGGGCACCGGCGTCTACACGGCCAGCCCGGCGAGCGTCCCGGCGATCTTCGCGGGCAAGATGCCGGCGGAGGCAGTGAACATCGTTCAGCGCAACCCGCAGGCCAACTGGCTCGTGTCCGATCTCGGTGGCTGGGTGACCGGCGTGTCCGCTGCTCTCACGACCGCTGGAATCAACAAGCAGGTTCAGCTCGGCGGTCTCACCGCAGGCAAGGGCAACATCCAGGGTCTGAAGGACAAGACCGAGTCCGCATGGACCGGCTACTCCCTTCCGATCGTCGGCTGGACTGTCGTCGATAGCTTCGCGCGGTACTTCCAGAAGATGCCGTTCAACACCAAGGACCTGCCCACGCAGCTCCTGACCCAGGCGAATGCCAAGTCGCTGGTTCTCACCCCCGCGGGTGACTACCTCGGCGTCAAGGACTACGTCGCCCAGTTCAAGAAGGTCTGGGGCGCGAAGTAGTTCGTCTGCTCTAACCAAGAAGGTGGGTCCCGTCGTCACGACGGGGCCCACCTTTTTTGATCGTCATCAGGCAATATCGGGGGTTGGTCTTGCATGATGCACTCGGCCGAGTATCTTTATCTGACGTCCAGTATCTCAACGGGCAGTAACCCGAGCCTGCAGCGCACGAGTGTGATGAGGAGTGATTGATGACCGACCTGAGCGTGTCGCCACAGCGAGCCACGAACGAGCCTGATTGCCCGCGATCGCCTGGCACCAGCGTTCAGGAGTACCTCGACCACGATGCCCGACCGGTTCCGGCGGTCCTTCGGTACGACATCAACGAGGATCTCGGTACCGAGCCGCTCGATGTCGAGCGCTTCATCTCCCGCGAGTGGCACGACCGCGAGGTTGAGAAGGTCTGGCGGCGGGTCTGGCAGATGGTGTGCCGGGCCGACGAGATCCCGGAGGCGGGCGACCACATCACCTACGACATCGCCGACGACAAGCTCATCATCATGCGCACCGACACGGGCGAGATCAAGGCCCTGTACAACGTGTGCCTCCATCGTGGCCGTGCACTGCGTACCGAGGATGGCCGGGTGAGCGAACTACGCTGCCCGTTCCACGGCTTCAGCTGGAATATCGACGGCACCTCGAAGTTCGTGCCGTGCGCTTGGGACTTCCCGCAGATCGACCCGAATAACTTCTCGCTGCCGGAGGCGAAGGTCGCGGAGTGGAACGGCTTCGTCTTCATCAACATGGACCCGGATTGCGAGCCACTCGAGTCCTTCATGGGGTCAATGCTCAACGACTGGGATCGCTGGGACTACACCGACCGCGTCGTGTACTCGCACTTCGGCGGCGTTATCAACGCGAACTGGAAGATCACCGGCGAGGCATTTATTGAAGGGTGGCATTCACTCGCCACTCATCCGCAGATGATGGAGTGGCTCGGCGACGAGAACACCCAGTACGACGTGATCCCAGAGGAGAACTGGAGCCGGCAGATCGTGCCGCAGGGCGTCCCGAGTCCGACGATCGCGAACCACATCAGCGAGCAGGAGGTACTCGACTCCTACTACGAGACTCGTGCGTTCTACACCGCAGGCGAGGGCCGCGACCTCGCCGCCGGCGCCGAGGGCACCCCGCAGGTCCCGGCTGACTCCACGGCGCGCCATGAGCTCGCCGAGCAGATGCGCACATCGCTCGCGAAGCAGTTCGGCACGGCTCAGGACCACTGGACCGACTCCGAACTGCTCGATGGCATTCAGTATTTCGTCTTCCCGAACTTCTACGTGTTCGCCGGGCCCCGCACGAATGCCGTCTACCGGTTCAGGCCTCTCGGCAATGACCCGGATAAGTGCATCGCCGAGGTCTACCTGCTCGCCCAGCAGCCCGCTGACGGTTCGCATCCCAAGCCGCCCAAGACCCGATGGCTGCAGCCGGGCGAGACCTTCTCCGATATCACCGAGATCGGCCTGCTCGGGCCAGTATTCGATCAGGACTACGCGAACCTTCCGCATATCCAGGACGGGCTGAAGTCGCTCCGGGCGCCGGGGGTTCAGCTCTCTCGCTACCAGGAGAACCGGATCCGGCATTACCACCGCATCCTCGATGAGTGGATGGCGCGCGACTAGCACGCATTCGCTAGTACCGAAGCACGTACGAGACCCGATCCATCCGCGCGCGACGCGTGACGCGGAGGATCGGGTTTCCGTCCTCGTCAGCGGTGAGGCCATCGCGCACGATGAGCGGAGTGCCAGCCTTTACCTGCAGGATCCCGGCATCATCACTCGTCGCGGCCTCAGCCGAGAATGACCGCCACAGCGGCACGAGTTCGCGGTGATCGCGCAGGAGCATCCCGTATAGGCCGCTCACCGGGCTCCACTGCTTGCGAGGGTCCTTGATGAGTTCCTGGGGTAGCCATGAACTCGACCACATCCATGTCTCTCCGTCGACGACAAGGGAGTTGTCGACGCGCCAGAGTGGGCCCGGTGGAAGGCCGAACTCGATATTGGCCTGCGGCTGATTGACTCGGGTGGCCTTGATGAGGACGTCCTCGTAGGAGTGGCCATGCTCCGCGAGTTGCTCGGTGATGCCTGATACGAGCGAGTCGGTCGACAGGGACTGCGACACCGGAAGGCGGGTTACCGAATGGGTGACATATGTGCCTGAGCCCTGCCGGGATTGGACCCGGCCGGCGCGCGCGAGCTCCTCGATCGCGCGACGGACGGTGAGCCGGTTCACCCCCATCATCGCAGCGATCGTGCTCTCGCCGGGCAGCTTGTCGCCCGGGCCGTATTCGCCGCTGTCGATCGAGTCGGCGAGCGACTGTCGTACCTGTTCGTACAGCGGAAGTTCCGTCACCGTGTCAGGGTACGGTCTGTCTAGACAACTTCAAGGGTCCGGGTAGTTTCTATAGTCGGACACCACTAGTCTGATTCCGTGACGTCGCTCGAGGACAGGGTCCGCAGGCTCGAGGACAGATTCGAGATCAATGACCTCCTCGTGCGCTACGCGGTGCTCCTCGATGATCGGCAGTTCGAGGCAGTCGGCCGGTTGTTCACCGAGGACGGGGTCTTCGCGTCGCCGAACAGCACGACCGAGGGCCGCGCGTCGATTGCCCGCAATTTCGAGGCGAAGCATGAGCCGTTCACCATGACGCTCCATGATCCCCACGCAAGTGCCTGCTTCTTCACCAGTGACGATGACGCCCGCGGAACGGTCCTCGGATACGCGGAGCTCGCGAATGGCGATCATACGATCGTCACGAATATCCGCTACCAGGATGACTACCGTCGCGAGGCCGGCACCTGGAAGTTCGCGAGGCGTCACGTGCTCTCCGTTTATGGCATGACCGTCGCAGATTTCTTCGCCGGACGAGCCGGAGGCGAGGAGCGAAAGCGCTGGCCCGACCGGCCCATCAGTGAAGCAGAGTGCCCGGACGTCGAGCAGCGCTACGCCGGCTATGTGGTCATGCCGTGACGGGCGAGATGCACGCGCTCGGCGGCGTTTATAACGTTCGCGACGTCGGCGGCTACCAGACGGACGATGGTGGCGTCGTACGACGAGGCATGCTGTTCCGGGCGTCGAGCCTGCACCGACTTGACGATGCGCAGGCGTGGGCTGAGTTTGGTGCGTCCACCGTTATCGATCTGCGCTACGACCGCGAACGCCAGGCGTTCCCGCTTCCGGACTTCATCACCGGAGCGGTGAACTCCTCGTTTCTCCCCAATGACTGGGATGCCGATCCCGTGGCCAGGGCTCTTCCTGCCGCCGAGTTCCTCGCGAGTGTCTTTCGCGACATGGTCGACTTCGGCGGAGATACCGTCCGTACTGTCGTCGCCCGGCTTTCGTCCGAGGATGCCTATCCCGCGGTGTTCTTCTGCATGGCTGGCAAGGATCGCACCGGTGTTCTCGCTGCAGTGCTCCTCGGTCTCCTCGGCGTGAGTGACGAGGACATCGCCATTGACTTCGAATTGAGCGGCGATGAAGTCGTCGCCCTCGTTGACTATCTGCGCACCCGCGAGGACTTCGAGAACCACCCGATGATGAACCAGCCGGAGGAACTCCTGCGGGCGCCGAGGGCAGCAATAGAGCTCTTCCTCGCCGATGTGCAACGCGAGTTCGGCAGTATCTCGGGTTGGGTGCGCGAGCTCGGAGTTCCGGACGAGCAGGTTGCGGCGCTTCGCGCCCGCCTCGTCATCCTTGAGTGAACCACCCGTTCAGGAAACGAGCGAAGGAGTAACGGTGATCGAGCGGCGCGAACTGTACATCGATGGCGCATGGGCGGCCCCGGCTGGCGGCGACGTCATCACGGTCGACGAGGCAGCGACCGAGGAGGTCATCGGCACGGTGCCGGCAGGCGAGGCGCCGGATGCCGAGCGTGCGATCCTCGCTGCGCGGCGGGCGTTCGACGGCTGGTCGACCACGCCTGTGGAGGTGCGGGCCGCTGCAGTTCAGGCCCTCGCCGACGGCCTTCGCGCCCGGGAGGGCGAGCTCGCGGAGATCATGGCGAAGGAGGTCGGCACGCCGCTCGCGATCTCGGTGCGAGTTCAGGTCGGCCTTGCTGCTTCGGTGTTCGAGACGATGGCTGAGGCCGTCCTCGAGCTTCCAGCCGAGGAGCGGATCGGCAACTCGTTGATCGTGCGAGCGGCGGCTGGCGTTGTCGGTGCCATTACTCCCTGGAACTACCCGCTTTATCAGCTCGCGGCCAAGGTCGGACCAGCGCTGGCCGCAGGCTGCACGGTCGTCGTGAAGCCGAGCAGCGTGGCCCCGCTCGCGACCTTCGTCCTCGCCGACATGGTTCACGAACTCGGCCTGCCCGCCGGGGTGTTCAACCTGGTCTCCGGGCGCGGTGCACTCGTCGGCGAGCTGCTCTCCTCACATCCTCAGGTCGACTTGGTGAGCCTCACCGGCTCGACGGGTGCCGGGGTGAGAGTCGCCCAGGCCGCAGCGCCGACCATCAAGCGCGTCGCCCTTGAGCTCGGCGGCAAGTCGGCATTCCTCATCGGACCGGGCGCGGATCTCGACGCTGCACTCGGTGCCGCCATCCGCGGCTGCTTCGTGAATAACGGCCAGACCTGCTCTGCCACGACCCGGCTCATCGTGCCGCGTTC
>CALPZT020000142.1 GCA_943328365.2 Bifidobacterium breve
GGGGCCCTCGGAGACGAGGGTGGCGGTGATGACGGCCGATGCCGAGCCGCCGCCGCGGATCTCCTTGCCGCTGGCGGTGATAACCGCGGTGTGCGTGGCCTCGTCGCGCTTGGTGAAGCTGCCCTCACCGTTGAAGTTCTGCGTCACTGGGCCGAGCTTCACCTTGACGGATGCGGTGAACTCCTCGCCGGTAAACGATGTCAGCGTGGCCCCAGGCATGCAGGGCGCGATCGACTCGACGTCGAGCAGGGTCTTCCAGGCAGTGTCGATGTCAGCCGGCACGATGAACGAGTTCTGCAGATCCATTGATCCTCCATGACAGGCGCGCGGAGGATCCGGGCGCGGGGGCATACTCGCGAGTATGGTTCGCGACACTTTAGACCTGATTGGCCCACATGACTAGAGCCTGAACTTGTTCGCATTGCGTACAAACCGTCGCTGTGTCACCTACGCTCGGGGTCATGGAGAAAGCGGGCGTGACGGTGCAATTCTTTGCTGCTGCACGGGCAGCAGTGGGAGCCCCCGAGTTGCTCGTCTCCGCGGGTCCCCTCGCGAAAATCCTCGACGATATTGCGGTTTCCCACCCGGAGTTCGGCGTCGTGCGACCCCGTTGCAGCTTCCTCGTCGATGGCCTCGCCGCGCATGGCGATCCCGCGGAGATCATGCTTGAGGACGGTGCGACGCTCGACGTGCTCCCACCGTTCGCCGGGGGCTGAGCGGAGGGCTATCCGCCGATCGCTGACATTGGCCGGTCCGGCTGGATGAACGACGGGTCGTTGATGCCATGGCCCGGCAGCTTGGCCAGCACGGACGAGGCGAACAGTCGCGCAATGCGTTCGCGGCGTTCGTCCTCGGTGATGGTCTGGTCTCGAAGGGTCGCGCGGACATCGGTTTCGTCGCGGGCGAACAGGCAGTTGCGGATCTGGCCGTCGGCGGTCAGCCGAAGCCGGTCGCACGCCGCGCAGAACGGCTTTGAGACGCTCGCAATGATCCCTACGGTCATGGGCCCGCCGTCGACGGTGAACTCCTCCGCCGGCGCCGATCCCCTCGTGGGCACGGGTGCGAGGCTGAACTCGGTCGAGAGCAATTCGAGGATCTCGCCTGCGGAGATCATCTCGGCTCGCTCCCACGCGCCCTGAGCGTCGAGGGGCATCTGCTCGATGAACCGCAGGTGCCAGCCGTTCTCGACCGCGTGGCGCAGGAGCGGGATCGCCTCGTCGTCGTTCACTCCGCGCATGAGCACGGCGTTGACCTTGAGCGGGGTGAGGCCGGCGCGCTGGGCCGCCTCGATCCCGGCGATGACGTCATTGAACCGGTCGCGGAAGGTGAGGGTCTTGAACCGTTCGCGGTCGAGGGTGTCGAGGCTGACGTTCACCCGCTCGAGGCCGGCGTCGGCGAGGGGCTGCGCGAGCTCGGTGAGGCGGAGGGCATTCGTCGTGAGCGAGACCTTCGGGGCGAGGGGAAGTGCCTTGACGCGCCTGACGATCTCGACGACATCGGGCCGCACGAGCGGCTCGCCCCCGGTGAGCCGGATGTTCTCGATGCCCTGCTCGGTGGCGACCTCGATGACGGTGAGGAGCTCATCGACGCTGAGGAGGTGATCCCCGGGAAGCCAGTCGGAGAAGTCAGGCGGCATGCAGTAGGTGCAGCGCAGGTTGCAGCGGTCGGTGATGGAGACGCGCAGGTCGCGGTGCGCGCGGCCGAACGTGTCGACGAGCATGCTCATGCGCAGTTCACCCATTCATCGGTGCCATCGTCGAATATCTGGTGCTTCCAGACTGGGAGCCGCTCCTTCGTCAGGTCTACGAGCGCCTCGCATGCCCGGTAGGCCTCGCCGCGGTGTGCGGTGCCGACTGCCGCGACGAGCGCGGCGTCACCGATCGCGAGCGGCCCTACGCGATGCGCGACTGCGAGAGTGATGATCTCGAATCGCGAGGCGATGTCGTCGGCCACCTCGCGGAGCACGTCGGCGGCCGACGGATGGCCCTCGTAGTGAAGCGAGGCAACGGCCCGACCGTGGTCATGGTTTCGGACATTGCCGCTGAATGACACGATGGCCCCGACGCGGTCATCGCTCACCAGGCGGTGCATGGCGTCGAGGTCGAGGGGGCGATCGGTCACTTCGACCGACCGGATGGCTGACATACCGCCATTATTGACCCTCACGACCGTTCCTGCCGCAGAAGCACGAAGGAGGCTGCCATGCGCGAAGTGCTCGATGAGCTGATCGAGGTCCGAAGGCGCGGGGGCACTGCGGCGATGGCAACCGTCGTCCGAACCTGGCGGTCAGCGCCCCGTCCGGCCGGAGCCTCGATGCTCGTGACCGACTCGGGCGAGGCAGTCGGGTCGGTCAGCGGCGGCTGCGTCGAGGGCGCGCTGTTCGAGGTGGGTCAAGAAGTCCTCGGTGATGGCGTGCCCCAGTTCGAGACCTACGGCGTCAGCGATGACGATGCGTTCGCGGTCGGCCTCACGTGCGGCGGCATCCTCGAGGTCTTCATCGAGCGGGTCGACGATTCGACGTGGCCGGAGCTCGAGGGCATCGCGGCGAGCATCGCGGCGCAGGAGCCAGTAGCGATAGCAACAATTGTCAAGGGAGATCACTCCGTCGGACGGCACCTTGTTGTCCGTCCCGGGAGCACCGAGGGCTCGCTTGGGACGACACGTCTCGACGACACGATCCGCGAGGACGCCATCGGCATGCTCGCTGCGGGCACGACCGGCTTCCTCCATTACGGGCCCGAGGGCGAGCGACTTGGCGAGGGCCTTGAGGTGTTCGTCATGAGCTACGCGCCCCCGGCGCAGATGTTCATCTTCGGCGCCATCGACTTCTCAGCGGCCCTTGTGCGGGTCGGCAAGATCCTCGGCTACCGGGTGACCGTCTGCGATGCCCGCCCTGTCTTCGCAACGAAGAAGCGCTTCCCCGACGCCGACGAGGTCGTCGTCGACTGGCCGCACCGGTGGCTTGAGAAGCAGGAGGTAGACGAGCGCACGGTGATCGCCGTCCTTACCCATGACCCAAAATTCGATGTTCCCGCACTGCAGGTCGCGCTCCGCACGAACGCCGGCTACATCGGGGCAATGGGCTCCCGCCGCACGCACGAGGACCGTCTCGTTCGCTTGAGGGAGGCGGGCATGACCGATGCCGAGTGCGAGCGCCTCCACTCGCCGATCGGGCTCGATCTCGGGGCGCGAACGCCGGAGGAGACCGCGATCTCCATCGCCGCTGAAATCGTGCAGGCACGGTGGGGCGGTTCCGGGGCGCGGTTGGCCGAGACTGCCGGCCCGATCCATCCGGGCGCCCCTCGGTGACCCGGGCGTGACCACGGCCGGGCTCGTGCTCGCAGCCGGCGCTGGCGTGCGGTTCGGCGGACCGAAGGCCCCGTACGTCTACGAAGGCGAACGACTCGTCGATCGTGCCGTGCGCATCATGCGAGAGGGCGGCTGCGAGCCGGTCATGGTCGTGCTCGGCGCGTGGATCGGTGAGGTTCCGGGCGCGGAAGTGGTCGAAAACGTCGAGTGGTCCGAGGGCATGGGGTCATCGCTGCGGACGGGCCTGGCGGCGCTCGACTCTGAGGCCGATGTCGATGCGGTCATCGTCACGCTCGTCGATCTGCCGGGCCTCACCGCAGAGGGGGTCGGGCGCATCAGGGAATCAACGGCCTCGATTGCGGCAGCGAGCTTCGACGGCGAGCGCGGACACCCGGTGAAGTTCGCGCGCGAGCACTGGGCCGATGTCATCGCCGTTGCGAGGGGCGACGAAGGGGCAAGGCGCTTCCTGAAAGGCCGAGGCGACATAGCGCAGGTAGAGATAGGCGACGTGGCAAGCGGAGCCGACCTGGACACCAGACCAGCGAAGTAGGCCCCACCCAGCCCGCCACCGCTGCCCAGCCCGCCACCGCCGCCCAGACCGCCACCGCCCGTTTGGGCAGGTTAATGTCGCGCTCGCCTCCAGGAACAGCCCCCGGAACGACATCAACCTGCCAGAAACGGTCGGGGGGCCGCCGAAGTGCCGGCATGCCTGAAGTCGCACCCTGAAAGGACTGTCTTTCTCGGCCCCGTCAGCGTAGGTTCAGGCCGTGCACCACGACCCTGCCGGATTTGCCCTCATGTGGGTCGCGATGACCCTTGTGATGATGGTGCCGACGGTGCTCCGCCCGATGGCGCGGGTCTCGCGCGGATCCTCCGGCAGGGCAACGATCTTTCTGCTCGGCTACATTGCCTGCTGGCTCGCTGCGGGAATTCCAGCCTTCTTCGCGACGAGCCTGGCGATGGCCTCGATGACCGCACTGCTTGGCTGCTGGGCGCTCGTGGGCCTGTGGCAGATGCTGCCGTCAACCGCGGCAATGCTGCGCAAGTGCCAGGGTCTCAGGCCGGAGAGCGCAGCCTTGCTACTCGGCCTGCGACAGGGCTCCTGGTGCGTATCGTCCTGCTGGCTGCTCATGGTCGCGACCATGGCAACGGTTGACTGGTTCGCCCTCCCGCTGGCTGCAGGGGTTGCGCTGATGGCAGCGGTTGCCGGGTTCATCATGTGGCAGAAGTCGCCGAGGGCCACGAGTCGGACGATCCAGATGGTGGGCGTGGCGATGGTCCTTGCAGTCACGTTGCTGTACGCCACGGGCCTTGGGGCTGGCGGGCCGGCTCATGACATGGCGACGATGTCGCTCTGACTGCCGGCTGCCACGAAATAGCAAGGTAAATGGGCACGAAACGGTAAGGTTGAGGATCGCGAAACGGTAAAACTGGTGGGTGACGAACAACGGGTCACGGCGTGAATGACGCCCATAAACCGTTGATCGCGAGATTGACGAGTTGGCACCGCCTGCACTCGCCCTCGAAGGTGTGAAGGCACTTGGCAAGAGAGCGACTGCCGGCCGACTTGCCCGAACCACCTCTACGCTCAGGCAGCTGAGGCGAGTGTGTCGCACCTGAGGACGCACCGGGCGCTTCAAGAAGTCGATCTCATCGTGAAGCGTGGCAATGGCAGAGTGGTGGCCCTAGAGACGAAATTGGCAGCGACAGTGTCAGATGCTGACGTGAGGCACCTCATCTGGCTGAGGGAGAGAGTAGGGGAGCGGCTGCTCGACGCTGCTGTCATCACCACCGGAACCGAGGCCCATCGCCGGCCCGACGGTATCGCCGTGATTCCCGCTGCCCTCCTTGGTCCGTAGTGGAAGGTGATTGCGGTTGCACCTTGCTGCGGCTACTCGTCTTTGTCACGTCTTGGGTCGAGGACGGTGACGGATGATCCCGCCTTCACCTCGGTGACCGACTCCGGGATCACGGTGAGGCAGTTGGCCCCAGAGAGCCCGCCGAGGACGTGCGACCCCTGACCGCCGACGGGGGCTGATCACGATGTGACCGTAACGCCGCCCGGTCTAGAGTGTCGATCTCCATCGCACCTCGAAGGGAATGGCCTTGGGGATTCGAGGGAACGTCGGGGCGAAAACCGTCGCCGGAATGATCGGCACGGCACGGCA
>CALPZT020000143.1 GCA_943328365.2 Bifidobacterium breve
AACACACCAAAGGTCCCGCAGTTTTCACGCCCGTTTGACCGTCACTGCCAGTGCCGGCTGCGATGAGGAGTGTTGAACCGCAACAGTTTTCTCGACCAAACAGGATTGATCCATGAGCGACAAGAACCCCGCCGTTTGCCCCACGAGGTAGGGCAAACGGGAGTGCAGACTAACGGAGGGCGCTGGCCGTTCCGGCGACCGTGATGCGAGTCTCGGCCCGGCGAAGGGCCGAAGTGTCCTCGTCATTCGCCGCTTGCGCAGCCGCGAGCGCCACCTTGGCACGATCGAGGTCAATGTCCTCGGCCAGTTCGGCGATCTCGGCGATGACATTCACGACATTCGAGTCAACCGAGAAGAATCCACCGTGCACGGCGACGAGCATCTTCGTGCCGTCGGTCTCCTCGATCCGCAGGGGACTCTCGACAAGAAGGGCGAGCACCGGCTCGTGACCCGGCATGATGCCGATCTCACCCTCCGGGGTCTTCGCGACAACACTCTTCGCGGAGCCGCTCCACAGAGCCCGCTCCGCCGACACGACATTGACGGTCAGTTCGGCCATCTCGACTACTTCTTGTTCAGTTCGGCCGCGTTCTTCTCGACATCCTCGATGCCACCGCACATGAAGAACGCCTGCTCGGGCAGATGGTCGTAGACACCCTCTGAGAGCGCCTTGAACGAGGCGATGGTCTCCTCGACCGGGACGAACGAGCCAGCCTGCCCGGTGAAGGCCTCGGCGACGAACATGTTCTGGGAGAGGAAGCGCTGGATGCGGCGCGCACGCCCGACGATGATCTTGTCCTCCTCGGACAGCTCATCGATACCGAGGATGGCGATGATGTCCTGGAGGTCCTTGTAGCGCTGGAGGATCTCCTTGGTTCGGGCAGCAACGCGGTAGTGCTCCTCGCCGACATAGCGGGGATCGAGAATCCGCGAGGTCGAGTCGAGCGGGTCGACTGCCGGGTAGATGCCGAGCTCCGAGATGGGCCGCGAGAGCACGGTCGTGGCGTCAAGGTGCGCGAAGGTCGTTGCCGGCGCCGGGTCGGTGAGGTCATCGGCAGGCACGTAAATGGCCTGCAGCGAGGTGATCGAGTGACCGCGGGTCGAGGTGATGCGCTCCTGGAGCATGCCCATCTCGTCGGCGAGGGTCGGCTGGTAGCCCACCGCAGACGGCATACGGCCGAGCAGCGTCGAGACCTCAGAACCAGCCTGGGTGAAACGGAAGATGTTGTCGATGAAGAGGAGGACGTCCTGCTTCTGGACATCGCGGAAGTACTCGGCCATCGTGAGCGCGGTGAGCGCAACGCGAAGGCGGGTGCCCGGCGGCTCGTCCATCTGGCCGAAGACGAGTGCGGTCTTCTCGATGACGCCCGACTCGGTCATCTCGAGGAAGAGGTCGTTGCCCTCACGGGTGCGCTCGCCGACACCGGCGAACACCGAGACACCACCGAAGTTCTCGGCGACGCGGTAGATCATCTCCTGGATGAGCACGGTCTTGCCGACACCGGCACCACCGAACAAGCCGATCTTGCCGCCCTTGACATACGGGGTGAGGAGGTCGATGACCTTGATGCCGGTCGAGAAGACCTCGGTCTTCGACTCGAGCTGATCGAAGGCAGGCGCCTGGCGGTGGATGCTCCATCGCTCCTTGATGTCGAGCGAGGACTCCGGCACGTCGAGCGGCACGCCGAGCGTGTTCCAGACGTGGCCCTTCGTGACGTCGCCAACGGGCACCATGATCGGGGAGCCGGTATCGCGCACGGCGGTGCCGCGGACAACTCCGTCGGTCGGCTGCATCGAGATGGCGCGCACCATGTTGTCGCCGATGTGAAGCGCGACCTCAAGGGTGAGCATCCGGCTGTCGCCGTCTCCGAACGACACATCGAGCTGCAGCGCGTTGAACAGCTCGGGCATCGCCTCGACGGGGAACTCAACGTCGACGACGGGTCCGGTGACCCGGGCAACGCGCCCGACGCCGGTCTTGGTCTCGAGGCTAGCGGTCATGATGTTCCTTCTCCTTATTGAGCGGTGCTACGCGGACAGAGCGTCGGCGCCGCCGACGATCTCGCTGATTTCCTGGGTGATCTCGGCCTGACGGGCCTGGTTCGCCTGCCGGCTGAGGGAGCGGATGAGCTCCTCCGCATTGTCGGTGGCCGACTTCATTGCCCGGCGCCTCGCGGCATGCTCGGAGGCAGCCGCCATGAGCAGCGCGAGGTAGACGGTCTGGTCGATGTAGCGCGGGAGGAGGCCATCAAGCACAGCCTCCGGACCCGGCTCGAACTCGTAGAGCGGGAAGGGCATCCCCGACTCCTTCGTGACAATCTCGTCGACGACCTCGATCGGCAGGACCCGGCGAACGCGCGTTTCCTGGCTGCCCATGTTGTTGAACTGCGTGTAGACGACATGGATCTCATCGCAACCGCCATCGGCGGCTGCCGTGAGAAACGCCTCGAGAAGGTCATGACCGATGCGCTTGGCATCTGCGTAGCTCGGCTGATCGGTGAACCCGGTGTACTCCCCCGCCATCACCCGGTTGCGAAAGCGGTAGTAGCCGACGCCCTTTCGGCCGACCACGTAGGGCACCACTTTCACGCCACGCTCGGTAAGCGCCCTCGTGAGCCCCTCCGCCTCCTTGATGACATTGGAGGAGTAGGCACCGGCGAGACCGCGATCGGCGGTGACGAGCAGGACAGCAGCGCGAGTACCGTCGGTCGACTTCGCCATGAGCGGATGCTTCGACACATCCGACGCATGCGATGCAGCGGCCGAGATCGCCGAGTTGAGCAGCCTCAGGTACGGGGCCGATGCCTCGAGGCGCTGCTGCGCCTTCACGATGCGCGATGAAGCAATGAGCTCCATCGCCTTCGTGATCTTCTTGGTCGCCTGAACGGAGCGTATGCGCCGCCGGTAGACCCTGAGTTGTGCGCCCATGTCAGTTAGCCCCGAACCGCCCGCTTGATCTGCGTCGGGTCGATGGTCTCCTCGTCGATGGCCTCGACCGGCTCATCATTGACGAGCAGACCGCCTGAGGTCGTCGCGAACTGGCGCTTGAACTCGGCCATCGCCGCTTCGAGGACCGTGACCGTGTCGTCTGACAGATCGGTGGTCGTGCGAATCGCGTCGAGAATCTCCGGCTTCGAGCGCTCGATGAACGCAAGGAACTCGGAGTCGAATCGGCGAATATCCTCGACCGGCACCTCGTCGAGCTGGCCCGTGGTGCCGCCCCACACCGAGACGACCTCGCGCTCCATCGACTGCGGCTGGTACTGCGACTGCTTGAGCAGTTCGACAAGACGCGCACCGCGGGCAAGCTGCGCCTTTGAAGCGGCATCAAGGTCTGAGCCAAAGGCCGCGAAGGCCTCGAGCTCACGGAACTGCGCGAGATTCAGGCGCAGGCGCCCGGCGACCTTCTTCATGGCCTTGGGCTGGGCCGAGCCACCGACACGAGACACCGAGATGCCGACGTTGATGGCCGGGCGGACACCGGAGTTGAAGAGATCGGACTCGAGGAAGCACTGTCCGTCGGTGATCGAGATGACGTTGGTCGGGATGTAGGCCGACACGTCGTTCGCCTTCGTCTCGATGATCGGCAGACCTGTCATCGAGCCGGCACCGAGCTCATTCGAGAGCTTGGCGCAGCGCTCGAGGAGGCGGGAGTGCAAGTAGAAAACGTCGCCGGGGTAGGCCTCGCGGCCCGGCGGGCGGCGGAGCAGCAGCGACACGGCACGGTAGGCCTCGGCCTGCTTCGACAGATCGTCGAACACGATGAGGACATGCTTGCCGGCGTACATCCAGTGCTGGCCGATGGCCGAACCGGTGTAGGGGGCGAGGTACTTGAAACCGGCCGGGTCGGAGGCAGGGGCCGCGACGATGGTCGTGTACTCCATCGCGCCGTACTCCTCGAGCGCGCCCTTGACCGACGCGATGGTCGACCCCTTCTGGCCGATCGCGACGTAGATGCAGCGCACCTGCTTGTTCGGGTCGCCCGACAGCCAGTTCTCACGCTGGTTGAGGATGGTGTCGAGGCAGACCGCGGTCTTGCCGGTCTGACGGTCACCGATGATGAGCTGGCGCTGGCCGCGGCCGATGGCGGTCATGGCATCAATGGCCTTGATGCCGGTCTGCAGCGGCTCCTTCACGGGCTGGCGCTGGACCACGGTCGGGGCCTGGAGCTCGAGCACGCGGCGAGCCTCTGCCTCGATGGCTCCAAGACCATCGATCGGATTGCCGAGCGGGTCGACGACCCGGCCGAGGAAGGCATCGCCGACCGGGACCGAGAGCACCTCGCCCGTGCGGCGCACCGGCTGGCCCTCGGCGATCTTCGAGCCGTCGCCAAGGAGCACGACGCCGATCTCGCGAACATCGAGGTTCAGGGCCAGGCCCAGCAGGCCACCCTCGAACTCGAGCAGCTCGTTGGTCATCGCGGAATGGAGGCCTTCGACGCGAGCGATGCCGTCTCCGGTCTCGATGACGCGGCCAACCTCTTCACGGGCGGTTGTCGGCGAGTACGCCGCGACGTTCCGCTCGATCGCATCCCGGATCTCTTCCGGCCGGATCGTCAGCTCCGTCATGGGGTCCTGCTCTCTTTCTCGGCCCACCGGGGGCGGTGGGAACAACGGGTGTGAACTGGTCTAACCGAGGACAACTCGGCGGGCTTGCTCGAGCTTGGCGGCGACGGTGCCATCGATGACCTCGTCACCAACCTTGACGTGCACTCCGCCGAGTACAGCGGGATCGATGGCGACGTTCAGCCGCACGACGCGCCCCTTCAATCGAGTCAGGGCATCGGCGAGGCGACGGCTCTGCTCAGCATCGAGCGGCGCTGCCACCCTCACCTCGGCGATGACGCGCTCCCGCTGCCGGGCGGCGAGGTCGCAGAGGTGATCAACAACGGAGTCGATGCGCTGGCCGTGCAGATGGCCAACCGCGTATTCGAGCACCTGCCGGGTCGCCGAGGTCGTGCGATCGGCGAGCAGGTCGGCCACGATGGCCGACTTCGTCGCAGCAGGCTGCGCCGGGCTGGTGAGCGCCATCTGAAGCTCAGGCGATTCGTCGAGCGCCCGGCCGAAGCGGAAGAGCTCACCATCGGTCGCGTCGAGGGAGCCATCGGCCTCGGCCACCGTGAAGACCGCCTGATCGGCGAGCTGCTCGATCGCAAGCATGAGGTCGGTGTCGTTCGACCAGCGATCGCTCACTATGTCGACGAGGACAGCGACCGCGAGATCGGACACCTTGCCGGTGAGGATCTCCCGAACGAGGCCCTCGCGGACCGCATGCAATTGCCCGGAGTCAGCCAACGCCATGCGCAGCTGGTGCTCATGCTCGAGCAACCCCGCGACGGAGAAGAGTTCGCCGGCAAGCGCGTCGAACCCGGCGCGCTGACGACGGGCGTCAAGTGCCTCGGATTGACGCGCAAGCGACTCACG
>CALPZT020000144.1 GCA_943328365.2 Bifidobacterium breve
GCGTTCTCCCCGGCGCAGCCGGCATGCCGAGCAACCTCGCCGACTGGGATCACTGGGTCACCCAGGTCGTGACCCGCTACAAGGGTCAGATCACCAGCTACCCGATCTGGAACGAGGCGAACCTCACCACCTTCTCGACAGGTAGTGCCAACGAGATGGCCGAGCTCACCAAGCGCGCGTACGACATCATCAAGCGCATCGACCCGGCGGCACTCGTCGTCGCACCGAGCACCGGTACCCGGCTCGGTGGTCCGTTCATGAAGTTCTACCCGGCCTACCTCAAGGGCCTCAAGGATCGCGGCTGGCCCGTCGATGTCTGGGCCGCCCACACCTACCCGGCCAGCCTCGGCACCCCGGTTGACCGCGCTGGCCTTGCCAAGAAGTGGATCGCCGTTCTCAAGGCCGCGGGCGCACCCGCCAAGCCCCTGTGGGATACCGAGAACAACCTCGGCCTCAAGGGCCCGGGCCCGCTCAACCCCGATGTCGACATCGAGGGCGAGAAGGCCGCTGACTGGGTCGGGCGTACCTACCTCGACTCACTTCGCCTCGGTCTCAGCCGCACCTACTGGTACCGCTGGGAGCCCGCCAATGATCTCTGGGGCATCCAGATGTTCACCGGCACCCCGGGCGCAGTCGCATTCAAGACCCTCCAGGAATGGATCGTCGGCGCGACCTACAACGGTTGCACCGCAAAGGCCGGCAACGTCACGTGCAACTTCACCAAGGGTGGCAAGCCGTTCGTGGTCCTCTACACCGACAGCGGTGCCGAGAAGAAGTTCGTCGTCAAGGGCTCCTACTCGCAGGCGTGCTCACTTGACGGCACCTGCAAGCCGCAGTCCGGCAACAGCATCGTCACCAACGGGCCAGTGCGCCTGAGCAACTAGCACGACACTCGCTCACCGGGCCCCCGTCGCAGCCAGCAATGGCAGCGGCGGGGGTTCTCACTATTCAGGCACCAATTCCACAATCCTGCCCCGAAGGCGCGCCTTCTCCGACGAGGGCGTCCCCCTCACCTTCACGCTGATGCGCGTGCGATCAGCGCGAAACAGGTCATGGGAGTATTCGAATGCCACACCGCGTGCATCCCGGGTCGTTCGCGTGATCGAGAGCAGTGGAGCACCGGGGTCGATTGACAGGATCGCGGCCTCGTCCGTCGATGCCGATACGACCTCGATGTGCTCGGTGGCCTCGTCCGGACGCAGGCCATACTCCTGATCGAGCAACTCGTAGAGCGATCCGCCAAGTTCGCGCTCCGGCAGCCCGGGGACGAGCTCAGCCGGGAACATCGCGTGCTCCAATGAGATCGGAACCCCGTCGGCAAGGCGGATTCTCACGAGGTCAATGACGAAGTCGGACGGCGCGAGGCCCAGTGCCGACGCGGCGTCGGCCCCTGCCGTTGAGACGCCGACCCTCACGACGCGCGACCCGGCTGTGAAGCCCTGATCGCGCAGGAGCATCGGCACCCCAACGATGCGCGAGAGGTCTCGCTCGACCTTCGCCGCAGCGATGAAGGTGCCACCCCCTCGGCCGGGCACCCGGCGGATAGCCCCTGACTCCTCAAGGGCGGCGAGAGCCTGTCGCAGGGTGGAGCGACTCACCCCGGTGCTGATCGCGAGCTCGCGCTCGGATTCGAGCTTCTGCCCCGGCTGCAAGGATCCGCGCTCGATCATGCCCAAGAGTCGCCTGCGCACCTCGTCTGCGGCGGGGCCGATCTGGCCAGGGCCATAGGCCCCGGGAGCGTCCATTCGCTACATCGCCTCGAGGGCTGCGAGGGATTCGGGGAGAACCTGCCCGCCATCGACTGCAATTGCCTGCCCGGTCACGTAGGCAGCCTCGTCAGTTGCGAAGAACAGTGCCGCGTATCCGATGTCCTCCACCTCACCGAGACGCCCCTGCGGGATCGACACCTCCATTGAGCGCCGGTACTCGGGGCCGAGATCAGCGAGCCCCTCCGTTGCGATGTTTCCGGGCAGAACCGCGTTGACGGTAATGCCGTGGGGGGCAAGCTCGATTGCGGCTGTCCGCATAAAGCCGAGTTGGGCCGCCTTGCTCGCTCCGTAGTGCGACCAGCCCGGGGAACCGGTGATGGGTCCGGTGATCGACGAGGTGAGAATGACGCGACCTCGACCCGAGGTGATCAGTGCAGGCAGGCACGCTTGAACAGTGAGGATCGTGCCCTTCACATTCGTGTCGAGGACGAGATCGAGATCGGCTTCTGACATGTCGGCGAGGTGGGCGGCCGGGAAGATTCCGGCATTCGCGCACACGATGTCAATGCCGCCAAAGCTCTCGATCGCGGCCGCCGCCATCGCATCGCAGGCGGCACGACTTGAGACGTCGCCGATGAAGGTTGCCGCCCGGCCAGCGCCAAGGCTCGCGAGTTCGGCCACGGTGCGCTCGGCGTCGTCCTGGTTTCGACCGGTGATCATGACATCGGCGCCAGCCTTCGCCATGACACGGGCAATTCCCTTGCCGATGCCCTTCGTGCCACCCGTGACGATGACCGACCTGCCTGTGATCGACGTGAACATGTTCATTCCTCTCCTAGAAGGTTCTGCCCAGATATTCCTCTGCTAGCTGGCAACTCGTCGAGGTGTACTCGGCGCCCATCGACTGGGCGGTCTCGGTGTCGATGTGGGAGCCGATCCATGCGACGAGGAGTAGACGTCTCAGCATGATGAAGGTCGGCAGCTCCGCTTCGTCCGCTGCGCTCAGCTCGGCCACCGTGCGATAACCGGTCACCCATGAGTCGACGAGTTCGGGAACATACGGCTCATGCTCGATGAAGGAGAGGGAGGATCCGAGGTCGTACATGAACCAACTGAGGCCGCAGTCGTCGAAGTCGATGACTGTCACGTCATCGCCATTGACGAGGAGGTTTGCCAGGCGCATGTCGGCGTGCACGAGGCCGAAACGATCCGGGCCCTTGCCGAAGCGATGAAGGCGCTCCTCGACACGTCGCGAGCAACGGGTGAGAACTTCAAGGGCTTCGGCATCGACGGCTAGACCATCCTGCCAGGGTCCCCAGTGACCATGGTCGCCAATTGAGGTGTCGTAGTCCCACACGAACCTGCTGAACCCTGCCGGACGCTGCCAGCGCTTCGCGTGCTCGTGAAGGCGCGCAGTGATCGCTCCGAGTTGGAGAAAATCCTGTTGGAGCCTGTCCTCGGTCGGCTCGCTGCCCTCGACCCAGTCGAACCGGACGACAAAGCGCTCATCACCCGCGCTATTGCGTGCGGTCACGACAGACTCGCCGGTGAGATCGGGGAGGTACGCCGGAGTCTTCACGACATCGTCATCGCGCAATGCCGAGATCCAGTCCAACTCACCTCGGACCGCCTGCCTGGAGTGGTAGTCGGTCCGGTGTACCCGCAGCACTGAGCGACCCTGGACCGGATCGTCGATGCGGAACGTGCCGTTCTCCGAGACGTTGAGGAGCGTGACAACGGCACCTGGATCGATGCCGTAGGAGGGGAGCGCCGCTCTGGCGAACTCCTCGAATACCTGTGCCCCAGCGCTCATCTCACCTCATTGCTCCCGGCCGACAACCGCGACAAGTGCCTCCGTGATCGCATCGCGAGCACGTTCGACCGCCTCGGTCCGGCCCCCAATGTAGACGCGCCCCGCCGCCCCGATCATCTGAACATCGACAAGGGTGATGTCGGGGGATGCCTTCTCGGCCTCATTTGCCGCCATGGCGGCAAAAAGCGCCGGGGTCATCTCGAAGACGAGAAGGCTGTCACCCGGCAGCAGCATCGACGCCTGCCGATTGCGGTTGATGATGACCGCGTGCTGGTCGGTGACATCCTCGATGACGTCGGCGTACAGGATCCGAGGCCGAAGTTGCTGCTCGGCTTTCGCCCCGATGCCGTCGAGGACTGCCTGCCCAGCGCGCATGACATCGTCCATCGAGTCAGCATGCACCTCGAGAACACCGAACTGGCGTTCAACAAAGAGAATGCCGGGTTCGATGCCGGGGACGGATCGCAGCGCAAGGTCGGTCACCCGCTCGATCGCCAGGCCGGGGGCGACCTCAATGATGAGGGCGTGCTGGCCAGCGAAGGGTGGGTAGCCCCTGGCTCGCGTCGGCGTGCCGAGGTATGCGGCGAACTGCGGCTGCAGGTCGACAAGCGGGAGGTAGACGCGGAGCTCCGGCCCCGCCATCGGCGGGTGCTCGGTCACGCCTTCTTGTCGCCTGACATCGGGAAGAACTTCGCGAGTTCAGTGTGCGGACGCGGGATCACATGCACGCTCACAAGCTCGCCCACACTGTTGGCTGTCTCGGCGCCCGCCTCGGTTGCTGCCTTCACCGCACCGACATCGCCCACGATGGTTATCGCGACGAGCCCGGCGCCGACCTGCTCGCGGCCCACGATTGCGACGTTCGCTGCCTTGACCATGGCGTCAGCAGCAGCAAGCGCCGCTACGTAGCCCTTTGTTTCGATGATGCCGATCGCATTGTTGGACATGTCGTTCCCTTCATTGGTGCCTCGCGACCGGTGTCGCGCGGATTCGTACTTGGTGCGCTCTATTCGTGTGATGTCGGTTCGTCGATGGAGCCGATGATGAGGGCATCAATCGGCGGTGTCTGGCCGCTGAACCATCCGGCCGCGACCGAACCGGTCGAGACGAGGACGAGCTCGCCGATACCGGTACCGAGGACATCGAAGGCGATGAGCCTTGTTCCGGGCTCAACCTCGACCTCGAGGAATGCCCCGCTGGGGATCTCGGGCAACCGCTTCGTTGACCAGACACTTCCGACCACTCGGGCTCTCAGCATCGTTCCTCCTACGAATCTTTCCTGATGATCACGCCAAGCGAGCGTGATCTGTCGCGTGCGAGCGGGGTGACGACGACCCGATGGGCGGTGACGATGACGGCCCCGGCTTCAGCAGCTGCCTTCACATGCCGTTCGGTCACGGCACCCTTGTCGACGCGATAGACGACATCGACGACATTCGTGGGCCCGCTGTGGGCAGGCGCCGTTGCGAGTTCGAAGACCAGCTCACCCCGTTCAATGGCGGCTCGGTCCACGGGATTTTGTGCCGCTTCGATGATTCGACGCACCGCGGCGTCCAGGTCTGCCTGGGTGGAGATGACCACGCGTTCACGGGAGGCCGCATTGAGCATCACACCGCGACCACCGGTTTGAACGCGTCCGTGCACTTCCTCGGCAATCACCTCGCTGAGAATCTCCCTGACCATCTCCCGCAGGGCGGGCCCCGAGACCGGCGCTGTCATGTGACCACCCGTAGGGCCTCTTCGGCAGCATCCGCTGCCTGCCTGACATCGGCTTCCTTGCCGGAGAGGTACACCCGGCCTGTCGCTCCGAACATCCGGTAGTCGACGACCTTGATCCGGGCAGCCTTCTCGGCCTCGTTCGTCGCGAGGATGGCATAGGA
>CALPZT020000145.1 GCA_943328365.2 Bifidobacterium breve
CCACCGGCGTCGTCGAGGTGCTCGCGGTCTAGCAGCGTGCGAGAGCGGGGCGGGCGGCAGTGTCGTCCGCCCCGCTCTCGTCTCTGCCCCGAAGATGCGAGCGGCGAAATGCGAGCCGCGCGCGGCGCCGTGCAATCCGCGCCTTACAGCAGCATCGCGAGTTCGAATGCCTGCTTCGTCGCAAAGGTCATCCGTCGCGGCGCAAACGCATCGCCGAGCAGGTGCACGCGCGGATGATGCGGAAGCACGGCGCGGTAAAGGGCGTCATTGCCGATGCCTCCGGTGACGAGCACCACGGAGTCGATGCCGTCGATGCTGAACCTGCGCCCGCTGTAGGAGTGCGCGAAGTCGACGCGATCCGGGTGGATCTCGACCGCCCGGGCGTTCTGGAGGATCTGAACCCCCTGCTCGTCCAAGGCGGCAAGCATTGCGCCGATCGAGTACTTTCCGACGAGGGGCGAGGGGCCAGGAGTTCGAAATGCGAGGGTGACCTCGTGGCCGAGCGAGGCAAGGTGGTCCGACACAGACAGGGGGGCGGGGCCGTCGTCCTCGGCGATGACGAGGACGCGTGAGCCCAGCGGGCGAGCCGACCCGAGGATGACCGAATCGGCTCCGGCCACGTGCGGCAGGAATTCGCCGGGAATGCCGGGGTGGCGGCCGCGGGCGCCAGTAGCAAAGGCGATGACATCGGCCTCCGAGTCGAGCACGCTGCGCACCTCGGCCCGGCGCCCGAGGTAGGCGCGAATGCCGAGATCGGACATTCGCCGCACCGACCAGTCGATCCAGTCCTGGTAGGGCGCATTGGCGCGCAGCTGGGCGGCAATCGCGAAGCGTCCGCCGAACTCGGGCTTCGCCTCCCACAGTTCCACCTCGTGACCGCGCTCGGCGGCTGTTGCCGCGAGTTCCATGCCGGCGGGTCCGCCACCGACGACGAGGAGTTTCACCGGTTGCGATGCCGTTCCGATCGGTGGCTTGCTCTCGCGCCCGGCCCGCGGGTTGGTGCCGCATCCGAATCCGAGCCCCTCAAGGGTGTAGCGGTGGATGCAGTCGTTGAGGGCGATGCATGGACGCACGCGCTCCGGTTCGCCGGCCAGGTTGAGGGTGAGCCAGCGGGGGTCTGCGATGAGTGCGCGAACGAGGCCGACCATGTCGGCCTGACCATCGGCGATGATGCGCTCGGCGGTCTCGGCGTGGACGACCCTGCCGACGTAGAGCACCGGAAGGGTTGTTGCCTGCTTTGCCTCCCCGCACATCTGCGCCCAGTGGCCCTCGGGGTACATGCCGTGCTGGATGTAGCTCACCGGCCCCCAGTTGCCGCCGACGTCGAGATTGAAGAAGTCGATCGTGCCATCGGCCTCGAATGACTGCATGAAGCGCATGCACTCATCGATCTGGTAGCCGCCATCCATGTACTGGTCCATGGCCAGCCGCAGGCCCAGGGTGATGGGCCTGCCGACGCGCTCTCGAATGCCGCTGACGATTCGCCGCAGGAAGCGCAGCCTGTTGTCGTATGTTCCGCCGAACTCGTCGGTGCGCTTGTTCGTGAGGGGGGAGAGAAACCACTCGACCATGTCGTCGTGATTTGCATGGATCTCGATGGAGTCAACACCGGCCTCGGCCGCAATCCGCGCGGATTCGATGTATTCCGAGATGATCCACTCGATCTCGGCATGGCTGAGGACGTGGACGCCGCGGTGGTCGAGGTGACCTGAGAAGGTCGAGGACGGCGCACTCGGCATGCCGCCCTGCTGGACGAGTTGGATACCGAGGTAGGCGCCCTTGGCGTGAACCCGGTCGGCGAACACGCCCATGCGCTCATGGAACTTCGGGTGCCGGAAGATCCCGGCCTCCTTGCCCAGGGCGCCCACACCGGTCGGCTCGAAGCCCGGGATGTGGACGTGCTTCACATGCCCCGTCGGGCCGCCGATCCAGGCGAAGCCATCGTCGACTCGCGCCATCCAGTAGTTGAGGAGATCGTCGAACCGCGAGTCGTCGGCGGTCAGGGAGCCGGCGCCGCCGCCATGGGTCGGCACGAAGAGCCGGTGCGGCAGTTGCATCGTGCCCACTGTGATGGGCTCGAGGGCCCTCTGGAGGTGGCTTGCCGGGTGAATCGAGGTCGCGGTCACGGTGCACTATCGCACCGCGACCGCGACCTTTCAACAGTTGGAGAAAAGAAACTCGTCACATCCCATGAATCCGCGTCCGGACGAACTTGTCGCGAACGCGCGAACGGATGTGGATGGTTACGGGACGATAACGGCGCGGCCCTTCACCTGACCGGCCTCGAGATCGTGGTAGGCCTGAAGGGCGTTCTCGAGCTGGTACTCGGTGTACGTGACGGTGATATCACCGCGCGCGGCGAGGGCGAGCACCTCGGCGAGCTCGGAACGGCTGCCCCAGTACATCGAGCGCATGTTCATCTCGTAGGGCACGGTGTAGAGGCCCATCGGGTAGGTGCCACCGGCGCCGCCGACGACGGTGAGGTCACCGAGCTGGCGTCCGCTTGCGACACCGAGGGCCATGGTCGCGTCGACGCCGACGAAGTCGAGCACGACCTCGCATCCGCGCCCGCCGGTCGCCTCCTTCACCTGGGCTGCGGCATCATCACCTGACGTGAGCACGGTCGACGTTGCGCCGCATCCGACCGCGAGATCGAGGGCCTCCTGACGGGTGTCGGCGGCGATGATGTTCGCTCCGGTGAGTGCGCGAAGGAACTGCACCGCCATATGCCCGAGACCGCCCACCCCGATGACGAGGGCGGTGGATCCCGGAACGAGCTTGGGAAGGGAGAGCTTCACGGCGTGATAGGGGGTCAGGCCAGCGTCGGTGAGGGGTGCGGCAGCGACCGGGTCGAGGCCACCGGGGATCTTCACCAGGTGTCGTGCGTCATGCACGAGCATGTACTGGGCCATTCCGCCATCGAGCCCGAGCCCGCCGCCGAAGGCGCCGTCGCCTGCGGCCGAGAGCTGGTCGGTGCAGTACTGATCGATGCCGGCCATGCAGCGGCTGCAGGCCCCGCAGCCCCAGGGGCCGTGGACGGCGACGGGCTCACCGACGCTCAGGCCTTCGACCCCAGCACCGATCTCGTGGACCCAGCCCGCGTTCTCATGGCCGAGCGTGAATGGCGGCCCCCACGGGAACATCCCATCGGACATCATGTGCATGATGTGCAGGTCGGAGTGGCAGGCGCCGGCGCCCGCGACCTTGATGACGACCTGGCCTGGGCCCGCTACCGGGACCTCGACATCGACAACCTGGGCTTGGGTCTGCCAGGCGAGGAGCTGCACTGCGCGCATGTGATGGCCTTTCTGGAGAAGGCCTGCCGGGACGGGTTCCGGCAGGTTGATGCAATGCTGGGGATGCTAGACCGCGTGAGCTTCGTAGGTGCAGGAATCGCAGGATTCCCGATTATTGGATGCCGGTTCGTGGCTTTCTATAGTCTTGCTCTATAAATAGGGTCGGTTGACTAGCCGGGCTTCGCTCGGCACGGGGTGTGCTTGCTCACCGGTACGACTGGAGGAATCGATGACTGACGTGGTGATGAACGATGCCGAGCGCGATGCGCTCATCTCGATTGTCGTGCGGGGCATGGCCCGCGGCGAGGTGACCCCCGAGCAGCAGGCGCTGGCTGATGCATCGCTCCTTCTCGTGAAGGGCCCGATCATCATGCCCCTCCCGGCCGGTACGGCCCTTGTCGGAGAAATGCTGTGCCTCGCGCCCGATGCCCCGCAGCGGGAGCGCGTAACCTCGACCTTTCACCGATTCCTCCCGGTCAATCGGCAGCTCCGTGACCTGTGCACCGCCTGGCAGTGCCGTCCAGACGGCAGCGTGAACGACCACTCCGATGCCGGCTACGACGCGGAGATCCGCGATCGCCTCGACGATATCGACGAGTCTGTCGCTCCGCTCCTCAAGCGGTTCGCCGAGGACATCCCGCGGATGTCGGCCTACCGCGAGCGGCTCACCTTGGCGCTGGCGAACCTCGACGAGGGTGACAACGCCTGGTTCGCGTCGCCGCTCATCGACTCGTACCACACCGTGTGGATGCACCTCCATCAGGAACTGCTCCTCACCATCGGCATGTCACGTGCCGACGACGAGGCACTCGAGGAGCAGTTGGTGTCCGGCAGCAATGGGTAGCACGTGACGATGCGACCGGTCGACGATGTCGGCCTCGTTCCGTTCGGCGTGGGCTTCGAGCGCGGCCTCGACACGAGGTCCCTGTGCACCCGCGGGGTGCAGATGGAAACCCTGGCCGGCCTCGGGCTCCCGGTGGCCACCGGCCTCACCGTTCCTGTCCCCAACGTGTCCGGCATGGTCACGGTCGACCGGGCGGCCGCGGCAATCAATCTGCTCGAGACCATTGCAGGCCGTGCGATCGGATCGACGACCCCCGATGGCGGCACCGTCCTGCTGCGGCTGAGCGCGAGCGCACCGGTGCGAGCGGTCGGGCTTCCGCCCGATCTCGTCGCCATCGGCATCGCAGGGGCACGGATTCCCGATGGGCTCCGCCCGAAAATGGCCGCCGATCTCACGGCCGCCTGGTGGAAGACATCGAGTTTCATCGCCGAGTACGCCCTCGGAGTTCCGGCTGACGAGATCTCTGCTCTCGGGCTTGACCACGATGATCCGGCCGACCGCATCGAGCCCCTTCTTGCGCTGTGCGACTCGACCGGCACCACCACCTTCCCGGTCAGCGTGAGCGGCCAGTTAGCGGCTGACGCGGCTGCGATGCTCGCCCGCTGGAATTCCCCGCGGGCGGCGCGAGCGCGGCGCACGCAGCAGCTGCCGGTCGACCTGCCGCTCGGACTCCACCTCGAGACGGTCATCGTGACCGATCACAACGAGGCCGGGCATGGCCATGCGATCTCGCGCGACCTGAAATCCGGGCTCTTCGCTCCGAACGGCGCATTCCGGCACGGGGTTCGCTCGACGGGCGAGCGTCAGATGCTCGGTCACCCGCTCTCCTCGCTCCCCGGCGGCGTCGCCATGCTGACCGGCGTCCTGGCCGAGCTCGAGGGCCGACTCGGCAGCGTTGCGCTCGTCGATTTCGAATACGGGCCTGAGGGGCTCGTCCTCGTAGGTCTGGAGGAGTACCGGCGCACGAGTGCCCGCGTGGCAACGAGTCTGGCAGTCGACCTAGCCACGCGTGGCATCACCGACGAGCGCACCGCTGTCAGCGCCATTCGCCCCCGTCACGTCCTCGAACTCCTCCACCCGCAGCCCAAGCTGACCGGCCAGGAGCTCCAGCTCGTCACCGGCCTTGCCGCATCCCCGGGGGCGGCCGTTGGCCGGATTGTCCTGTCGAGCGAGGAAGCCGTCGAGATGGCGGAGCGAGGCGAGACAGTGATCCTCGTCGCCGCCGAAACCTCGCCCGGCGACCTCCCGGGA
>CALPZT020000146.1 GCA_943328365.2 Bifidobacterium breve
AACTCCAAGATCGCCAGCGGAATCCTCACCCTCGGCTCTGCTCCTGCAACAACATCCGCGAAGCCCGGTTCGGCATGCACGAAGGCCGGTGCCAGGGCGAAGTTCCAGGGCAAGGCGCTCGTATGCAAGAAGGCGAAGGGCAAGCTGATCTGGGTTCGCGTCGGCTAACCGCCGCCCTATTCGGTTGGGGTCAGCGCATTCAGCTCAGCAATTGCCTCAGCGTCAAGGGTGACGCCTGACGCACCGCAGTTCTCCTCGGCATGCGCGACCGACCCGGTGCCCGGGATCGGGAGCATGACCGGCGAATGCTGCAGCAGCCAGGCGAGTGCCACCTGCGCTGGCGTGCAGTCGTGCCGGACTGCGATAGCGGCAAGCGGACCGTCCTCGGCAACGAGTGCTCGGTTGCCAAGCGGGAACCACGGGATGAACCCGATGTCGTTGGCAGTGCAGTGCTCGAGCAGGGCCTCGCTCGCACGGTTGCCTGCGTTGTAGAGGTTCTGGACGCTGACGATGTCAACAAGCGCCTGCGAGGCCACGAGCTCCGCCACGGTCACCTCGGAGATGCCGACGTGCCTGATGAGGCCCTCGGCCTGCATGTCCTTGATCACCCCGAACTGATCCTCGAGCGAGACGAGCGAATCGATTCGGTGCAACTGCCAAAGGTCGATGCGCTCAAGGCCCAGCCGCCGCAGCGACATGTGCACGCACTGGCGCAGGTACTCCGGGCGTCCGACCGGGCCCCACTGATCGGGGCCTTGGCGCGTGAGGCCGCCTTTCGTTGCGATGAGGAGCCCCTCATACGGATAGAGGGCCTCGCGGATGAGGTCCTCGCTCACCTCCGGGCCATACGAGTCGGCGGTGTCGATGAAATCGACGCCGAGTTCAACCGCTCGACGCAGGACCTCGATGGCAGTGCCGCGATCTGCCGGATCGCCCCAGATGCCGGGCCCGGTGATGCGCATGGCTCCAAAGCCAAGGCGCCGGACGGTCATCGGGTCGGCCGATGATGCGGCGAAGGTGTAGGTCTGGGATTGCTCGAGGCCCGGAGTCGTCATGACGTCATCTAACCGTCTGTGCCTGATGAGCGTGGCTCGAGGTGTCAGGCAGGGAGCGGGGCGTGCAGCCCGACATCGATGACAACCCGGATACCGGCCGCTGCCGCCGAGGCGATTCCGATCGCGGTGTCTTCGTAGGCGACGCACTGCTCGGGGTTCACGCCCAGCCGCTCCATGGCCAGCAGGTAGGCATCCGGTTCGGGCTTGCCTCGGGCAACGTCGTCGACCGTGACGACGGTATCGAACAGATCGCCGATGCCCACTGCCTCAAGGGTCTCGAGCACCGCCACACGCGGCCCTCCGGAGACCACGGCCATCGGCAGCACGCCCGCGTGCTGCCTCGCAATGGTCACGACATGCTCGAGCGGCTCGAGCAGATGTGTTGACTCGCGAAAGAGCTCCAGACCCTTCGCCCCGATCACTTCGCGTGCCTCAGCGCTCAGGCCAGGGAAGGCCGCCTCGATGAACGGCTCGAGGCTGTGGCCGGCCCACGCGGTGAACCAGGCGTCGGTCATCTCGAAGCCCTGCTGCCCGAACACCTCGCGCCAGCACTCGCGGTAGAGGCCAAGGGTGTCGACGAGCGTGCCGTCGCAGTCGAAGAGCAGGGCGGCCGTGCCCTCGGGAGGCTGGAGTCCGGTGGTCACGGCGTCACACTCTCACACCGCGGATCCTCAGTGTTCGCGGCGGTCGTTCTCGGCACGCGTGGCTGCGGGATACCCGCAGCCACCCTCATTACGTTCCTTTGCCGTCGACGACGACCCCGTGAATGACATCGCCCGATCCGCCGGCCTGACCGGGAGCAGTGGTGCCGCCCAACGGCGAGCCGCGGTCGAGCCACTGCTCTGCCGACGACATGAGCACCGCAACGCACAGGGCCGCAATTGCCACGTCATCGAAGATGCCGAACGGGCCAAGGATGATCTCGGGCATGAGATCGAGTGGCGAAACGACGTATACGACCCCAATCAGGGCTGCGGTCAGGCGGCCTTTGGACGCTTCGGGCCACCGGCCAGTGAACGCGTCGCGGAGCATTGGCAGCACGGCGCTGAGGCGGGCCCCGAGAGGGTGCCTCCCACTGCTCGACTTAACGGCCCCGGTGACGGTCGCGGTGCGCTGGAAGAAACTCATCTGCTACCTCCGAAATCGGTGAGACGTCTAGGGTCGCACATTCCCGGCAGAACGTCTCACTGCGCTAGCGGACGACGACTGACTCATTACCCCAGGGAGTGAGGCCCGATGCCTCGGCATCCTGGAAGGCGGCCGGGAGGTCCTCGACGATATGCCAGGTGGCGGCGAGTCGACCGACCCCGACGAAGAGGGCCACCTGGAGGCCGAGCTCAACGATCTCCCCTTCGGTGAAGTACTCGCCGAGCGCCTCGTAGAGGGCATCGTCGATCGCGAGGTGGTTCGTCGCGAAGAGGTCGGCGTAGCGAAGAGCCAGCTGCTCAGCCGCCGTGAGCCCCTCGGCCTCGGCCGGCTTCTCGAGGGAGCAGATGAGATCCTCGGTCAGGCCGTCAGCGAGCGCATCCTGGTAGCGGATCGCCATGCAGCTGCGGCACTGATTGTGGAAGGCCACCCGCAAGCGCACGAGTTCGACGAGACGGCGGGGCAGGAGCCCGTGCTTGAGGCTGCGCGTATAGGCGATGAGCGGCTGGGCAAGATCGGGGCGGTGACCGATGATCGAGGTGACGGCCAATTCGAGCGGAGTGCGGTCATCCGCCCCGATGAGGGCCGCCATGTCCGGGTCGAGCTCATCCACGGTGAGCCTTCGGATGCGTGCCACGGTTTCGCTCCCTCATGAACGTACGTCGTTCGTCACACGAATGCTACGTCCAGCATCGACCCGCGATCGATCCTTTCACCCGATGGGAGACAATTGGCCCATGATTCAACTCGGCAGCACCGACCTCATCGTCCATCCGCTGTGCCTCGGCGGCAATGTGTTCGGCTGGACAGCCGATGAGGCCTCGTCCTTCGAGGTGCTTGACGCCTACGCAGCGGCCGGCGGAAACTTCATCGATACCGCCGATGCCTACTCGCACTGGGTCCCGGGCAACAAGGGCGGCGAGTCCGAGGCCATCATCGGCAACTGGATGGCCTCACGCGGCAACCGCGACTCCATGATCATCGCCACGAAGGTGAGCCACCTGCCTGAGCTCACCGGCCTCGCCCCGGAGACCATCAAGCAGGGGCTCGATGATTCCCTACGCCGACTGCAGACCGATCGGGTCGATCTCTACTACGCCCACTACGACGATCCCCAGACCCCTCAGGCCGAGACCCTCGGCGCGTTCGACTCCGCTATCAAGGATGGCAAGGTCCGCTACATCGGCGCATCGAACTTCACCGCGGAGCGCCTGCAGTCAGCACTCGACACCTCCGACAGCAATGGCTTTGCCCGCTACTCCGTGCTCCAGAACCACTACAACCTCGTGAACCGCGGAGAGTACGAGGGCGCACTGCGCGATGTCGTCGCGAGCAATGGCCTCGTCAGTCTCCCCTACTACTCACTGGCCAGCGGATTCCTCACCGGCAAGTACCGCGAGGGTTCTGTGGTCGAAGGTGCTCGGGCGAAGGGGGCTGGGCGCTACCTCGACGAGCGCGGCCTGGCGATCCTCGCCGTGCTCGACAGCATCGCCGCCGCCCATGACGTCAGCGTCACGGCAGTGTCACTCGCATGGCTTGCAGCGCAGCCAACCGTTGCCACGCCGATCGCCAGCGCCCGCGTTATCGAGCAATTGCCCGACCTGCTCCAGATGACCGGGCTCGAGCTGTCGCCGTCGGAGCTCGACGAGCTGAGCGCAGTTTCCGTCTAGCTGCTGACCGCCGGGGCCTGCGCCGGCGTAGCGCTCTCCGCCGCAGCCTCCGGCACCGGGCGGAAGATCACGATGCCCAGCGACGCAGCGAGGAGCACCGGGACGATAAGGAAGGCCTGATGGATCGGCATGCGCTCAGCCATGGCCCCCAGAACGAATGGCGCACCGCCGATCGCAGCTGTACCGAACGCGAGGGCCGCTCCTGCTGCGCGGTCTGTACGACCTCCGGCCGATCGGAGGATGCGGGCCATGCCGAGCGGCCACTGCAGTGACACGCCCACGCCAGTGACGAAGAATGCAGCAAGCATGACGGGAGCAGATGTCGCGAGCCACATGATCATGAATGCCACGATGCCGATGACGGCCGAGAGCTTGAGGAGTCGTTCGGCAGGAACAGCGCGCGTGATGCCGGCGCCGAACGCACGACCGACGAAGATGCCGGCGGTGAGTGCGCCGAGACCAGCTGCGGCACCCGCGGCACTGAGCCCGACCTGCTCGCGCAGGAGGTCAACGCCCCACAGGCTCATGCAGAACTCCGCGCCGATGTAGCACATATTCGCGGTGAGGGCCCAGTACGTGAGTCGCGGCAGCGCGCCGGACTCCTTGCGAGTCCGGACCTCTCCGGGAGCGCCGAACACCGCGAGATTGCGTCCACGCCAGATTTCGATGAAAACGAACGCGATGACCGCTGCCCAACTGCCCGCCCGCCAGCCGAGCACCGACGCAATCGAGATGCCGAGGAATACCGGCGCAAGGACTCCCATGAGGGCCGCGAGGGCAGTGCTCTCGGTCAGTGCGGGCGCACTCGCCGGACCCTGGTGCGTCACGATGAACGAGTTCACGCACACCACGATCGGGTTGCCGAAGAAGCAGGCGATGAATGCGCCCACGAGGGTGCCGACGACCGTGACCCCTGGGATCGTGAAGATGAGGATGCCCACGACAACGCCCGCTGTCGAGATCCGCATGACCAGCCCGCGGCCGAACTGCTGATTCAGGCGCGGTGTCGCGAGCGCGCCGAGAATCCCGCCCACGGCCAGGGCCGTTCCGTGAAGACCGCCGATCATGGGCGAGGTGCCCTGCTCCTCGCGAAGGATGCCAAGGGATGCGCCGAAGCTGTAGACGAACCATGACCAGGCGGCCAGCGAGGCGAAGGCGATGAGCGTGGCCTTGTCATGCAGCGGACGCAGGTGCAGGTGCTGGTGCTCGGTCTCCGCATGGCTCACGAGCGCCAACTCTAGCGAGTTCTCCACCTGCCCGGAGCAATTCATCTAGATGACTTGCTCGACCATCTCGAGATCTCGAGCGCCGATCCACGTTCAGCCTGCATGGGAAGTTCGACAATCCTTCCCCAGATTCCTCGTGCAACTCCTAGGCTCGCGACATGCCGCTCGCATCGCAGTCCTCGCATGTGCTTGCACTGGGGTCTGGCGCAGCGCTCGAGTACTTCGTCGACGAGGGCGCGCCATCGGGCAGTTCATT
>CALPZT020000147.1 GCA_943328365.2 Bifidobacterium breve
GGAGAGCATCAGGCAGCACCTTCCTGGCCAAGATAGGCGGCAAGAACTGCGGGATCTTGACGTACGACTTCCGGGGTGCCGGCGGCAATTACCTTGCCCGCGTCGAGGACCCAGATGAGATCGCACACCGCCATGACGAGCTCCATGTGATGCTCGACGAGCAGGACGGTGCGCTTGGGCACCCAGCTCTTGATGAGCCTGCCGAGATCTGCCATGTCGCCGGCGCTGATGCCGCCTGCTGGCTCATCGAGCAGGAGGATCTTCGGATCGCTGACGAGGGCTCGCGCGAGGGCCACGCGCTTTTGGATCGGGTACGGCAGTTCGCCGGGCAACCGGCCGGCGTCTGACTCGACTCCGAGTTCGGTCATGATGGCGATCGCCCGCTCGCGCAGATCGGCCTGCTCGGTATCGGTCCACGGCATGGCGAGGGCCTGGGCAATGATGCCGCTCTTCACGCGGGAGGATCCGCCGAGCATGACATTCTCGAGGGCACTGAGGCTCGCGAACAGGCCCACTCCCTGAAGGGTGCGCGAGATCCCCAGCTGGGTGAGGTTGTGCGGATGGATGTGCTTGAGCCTGCGGCCATCGACTCGAACCTGACCTGATTCGGGCTTCACGAACCCGCTGATGACATTGAAGACGGTGGTCTTGCCGGCGCCATTCGGCCCGATGAGGCCGGTAATGGTCCCTTCAGGGATGCCGATACTCACGTTGTCGAGAATGCGAAGCCCGCTCAGGGTGACGCAGATATCAACTGTCTGCAGGACCGGATCGGTCAGTGGCAGCACGTACCTCATGCAGGTTCCGATCCTTCGGCGATGGTGGGTGGTCGATGCTCGCATGACAGTCTGTCCGTGCAGCGATGGTCGCGCAATCGGTTTGCCGTGAGCGGCAGGGAAAATCATTGACGAACAGCGGCTGACCCTGCCGACCTGCCTGCTCTGCTGCCAAAGGCAAGGACGGTGATGTCGTCTTCGTTCCACGAGCACGCCCTCAGGCGTGCCCGACTGATGATCCGCTCGGCAAGCTCCGAGGGATCGTCCCTCTCCGAGGCTGGAAGCCCTTCAATGAGGGCGAGGAGGCCCTGAGGTCCGAGGTCCACTCCTTCGACGTCGAGGGATTCGATGAGGCCATCGGTGCAAGCGAAGCACATATCACCGGGCGTGAATGGAGCCTCGTCGGTTCGCCACGTGCCACCGAGGGGCGATAGGAGTGGCCCGGTGGTGTTGCACCAGCGATTCGTCTGGTCCGCGCCGAGGAGGAGTGGGGGGTGGTGCCCAGCATTTGCCCAGCGGAGCACTCCCGAGTCGGGCCCAATGACGGCAATGAACGCCGTCACCGCCTTTCCTGTGGGCCGCAGCTCGCTCGCCGCGAGTTCCATCACCGCGTGGGGCTCGAGGCCCGAAAGCAGACCGGTCCGGAAGACCGAGCGCAGTCCCACGGCCATCACCCCCGCGTCGAGATCGTGACCCGAGACGTCCGCAATGACGAGGCCTAGACCACCCGAAGCGAGGGGAATCGCATCCCACCAATCCCCGGCGATCACCCCCGCTGCCGCCCGCGTCGTGCCGAACACGGCGAAGCCGTCGGGAAGCGTCGGGGCCGGCGGCACCATTGCATCCCGGAGGGCGACAACCGCTGGCGCTCCGTGCTCGAGGGCCACGCGCGCGGCCATCGCGGCATCGATCTCGCGAAGCAGCGCGCGCCGGAGTGCCTCGGCGTCGCCGGCCACCTCGGCAATCTCAGTCGGTCCGGTGCGCTCGATCGGGGTCTCATGTGATGGCAGGAGTGCAGCCTCGCGCAGGTCTGCGCGGACTCGGTCGAGGGGGCTGAGGATCCATGCGCGTAGTGCGAGCATCGAGAAGGTTGCGATTCCAATCGCGAGGATCGCTGCGATGCCGAGTGCGATGCCGAGATCGCGGGTGATCCCCCGCAGATCACTCAACCCCTGGGCCCGAGCACTGTCGATGGCCCGCGCGACGCCATCGGTGGCGACATCGAGTTCATCGAAGCGCGCTTGAAAGGCCGGCGCGTCGAGCTTCGCCGCGGCTTCACGGGTCCTGCCTCCCTTCATCTCTGTGAGGATCGGGTCAATCTCATCCGTGGTCCATGCCGAGTGAGCTTGGGCCACCGTGCTCACCGCCAATTCGAGCGCTGACTCGCCGGCCACCAGGTCCTCGAGTGATCGGAGCAGCCGATCCGATTCACCTCGGCTCGTCTCGGCCAGCGCCAATTCATCCGAATCGCCTGTCACGACGTATTGAGCGATGCCGGCGGCTGTCCGGGCATTCGCCGACCGAAGTTCAGTTGCAGCGCGGGCTGCTGGATCGATCTGATCGGTGATGATGCCCTGCCGATCGACCTCCCGCTCAAACGAACGGGCGAGCACTATGACCGACACTGCGACGATCGCGAGGGTGACGAGGAAGAGCAAGGAGGTTCGCCTGCGCAGGCTCATGCACGGGACATTAGGGCTGATTAGCTGTTGGCGGCGAGGGCTTTCTGCAGAATTCCCTGAACTCCGGGTGCGAGCAGCAGTGACCCGTCGACGGTGAGGTGGGTTTCGTCCTGATAACGCAGGACGCCATCAACCGCGGATGCGCAGATCTCAGTTGGGCAGAGAACCGGGATGGGATCGAAGACGAACGTTCCCGGATGCCGGGCGGCCACGGCCTCCTCGGCATCGAGCGCAGGCGCACGATCCTGAACGGATTGCTTGCGAGGCACCTCGTAGGCCCGGGAGCCGAAGGCCTGGGAGAACAGCGAGCGTTGATCGGTGAACTCGGGCATCTCGGGTACTGCGGCGATGATGATCACTGGAATACCGGCCTCTCGGAGTGGCGCAACGACGTCCTCGATGCCCTGCTCCCAGAGCTCAGCGGCCTGCTTGACCGAGGTTGCCGTGCCCCCGCCATCGGTCGCTGCGGTTCGCCAGCCCCATTCTGGATGGACGTATCCGGCTGACCGGTTCGCGATGATGACGGCATCGGGCTGGCTCGACAGTGCGTAGGCGAGGGCGGCCTTCTGCCACGGGCGGCAGGGGTTGTCATTCGTCCCGCTGGACTCGCGACCGAGGAAGGGGCAGCCGGTTCGGCTGCTCACCACGGTCTGGTAGCCGAGGGTGCTCGCTGCGTTGATGACTCCGTCAGCGATCGCGTAGGCCTGTGAGTCGCCGAGGACGAGGACGGTGCCGGTCGCATTGGCCGGGCCGAAATGGCAGCCAACTGGATCGATGTCGGTGTTCACGCAGTCTGCCTTGACGGCGGCGTGCTGCGCTCGCAGGTCGCCGGTCGTGGTGTCCTTCGCAATCGCCCCGTCACCCTCGATCGGGTCGAACGACTGGGGCTCTACGGGGGCGGAGCCATCCTGCGCAGCAATGCTCGCAGCGGTGGTCTCAGTCGCCTCAGCGGGCGGAGCGAATCGGCCGCCCCACCCGGTGTTTGCTCCGATGAGCAACCCGATGCACAGCGCGATCGGCAGGCCCGAGATCACGATGAACGTGAGCCCGGTTCGAAGCCAGCCCGACGGGCGAATGGTGCGGAGCGGTTGCTCGAGAAGCCGGTAGGAGAGCCAGGCCGGAAGGAGGGAGGCCAGGGCGATGCCGACGAGCGCTGTCGGATTGCCTGGCAGGAGGACGGCGATGAACACGATGAGCGGCCAGTGCCAGAGGTACCAGGAGTACGACCAGTCGCCGACGGCCACCATGGGCCGCAGGGCGAGGCCACGATTGACGATGGATCCGTCGTGTGATCCGGCCATGAGGACCAGTGCGGTACCGGCGACGGGGAGCAGTGCGATGTATCCGGGGAAGGGCATGACATCGGTGATGGCGAAGGCGGAGACGAGGATGAGCACCCCGCCGGCGAGGCCGGCAACGTGACTCCAACGCCGGCCCAGGGTCCAACCCCGCGCCACGATCAACGCGAGGATCGCCCCGACGCCGAACTCCCACACGCGTGAGAACGGCCCATAGAACGCGAAGGTCTCAGGCCCGCCGAAGATCGAGGTGAGCGGGGCCGCAAACTCGCTCCCATCGGTCCACAGAATCGACACGATGAATGACAGGGCGGTCACTGCTCCGATAAGCAGGACGGGGGCAGCAAGAGACCTTCGGAGCCTTCTCGCCGCAACCCAACCAATGAGGAGCAGTGTCGGGAAGACGAGGTAGAACTGCTCCTCGACCGAGAGCGACCAGGTGTTGAGCAGTGGGTTCTGAGTCGCCGTGACCGCGAAGTAGTCGCCGGCCGCGTTCGCGATGACGAGGTTGGCCGACATGAGCAGGGCTCCAAGCCCGGTCGTGGCCACTGACTGCTGGGGTCCGTACGGACTCTGCAGTACGACGGAGATGAGCACGACGACCGCCACGAGGAGTCCGAGTGCGGGCGCAAGGCGCATGAATCTGCGCAGGTAGAAGGTACGGAGCCGAATGCCGCCGGTCGATATCCACTCGCGGTGGAGCATCGCGGTGATGACGAAGCCGGAGATGACGAAGAAGACATCGACCCCGGTGAAGCCGCCGGGGATCGGCAACCGGGCGTGGAAGAGCACCACCATGAGCACGGCAATGGTCCGCAGGCCCTGAATATCACGCCGCCGTGGGGCCTTCGGAGCGGATTCCGGGGCCCGATGCGGGCGGAGGTCAGCGGGTGCGGCGCTCGCCATTGATCACCAGGATGACGCCGCCGAGAACGACGGTGAGGCCGATGACAACGTCACGCGTGAGCGGCTCGCTGAGAATGAGCGTGCCGAGCAGCACTGCGACGACGGGATTCACGTACGCGTAGGTCGAGACGAGGGAAAGCGGCGCCTTGTTGAGGAGCCAGCCGTAGGCCGAATAGCCGATGAGCGAGGCGATGATGAGCCACGCGAGGGCTACCCATGACGACTGAGTCACACCGGTGAAGTCGAGGCGCTCGCCAATAGCGGCTCCGGCGCCGAACAATGCCAAGGAGGCGAAGACGAGCTCGTAGAAGGTCATGACGAGGGCGTTGCGCGGCAATGTGTACCCGGTCGACCGAAATGAGAAGAACGCCCAGGAGAAGGCGCCGAGGAGAACGGCGGCGGACCAGAGCACGACCTCAAGGTCGGTTCCGGCGACGACGGCCGTGCCTCCGGGCAGGAGCATGACGGCGAGGCCGACGAGCCCGACCGCAACCCCGGCCATTGTCAGCCGGGAGAGGCGCTGGCCGGCGCGGACGCGGAGAAGCACCACCCAGAGGGCGTTCACTGAGACGAGCAGCGCCGCGACACCGCTGGGAATGCGCTGCTCGGCCAGCGAGACGATGCCGATGCCGACCGAGAGGAGCATGACGCCCATGAGGCCTGAGTAGGCA
>CALPZT020000148.1 GCA_943328365.2 Bifidobacterium breve
GAGATTCCGCTTGCCCTTGAGGAAGACGAAGCCCTCCTTCACCGCCGCCCAGCCCGCGCGCGGAATGGTGTCGCCCGGGATGACGATCGGCGGCAGCTTCGGCAGGCGCCACATCGCCCAGACGACGACACCGAACCCGACGACGTCGACGAGATAGGGCAGGGTGACAGTGCCGGACGTGGCAACGAGGATCCCGCCGAGCAATGGGCCGATCGTGAAGCCCACGCTCCAGGTAAGCATGCCGAGGGCGTTCGCGGCCGGCAGCAGATCGCGCCCGACAAGCCGGGGGATGATCGCCTGACGCGCGGGGTTACCGACGGCGAAGAAGCCCGATTGCACGGCGATGAGTCCGTAGAGCACCGCGACGGACTGGAGCCCGAGATAGGACTGCGCGAGGAAGCCCATCGAGCATGCCCAGAGGCCAAGCGCCGAGATCAGCCCCACGAGCCGGCGATCGAACGCATCGGAGAGCGTGCCGCCGTAGAGGCCGAATCCGACAAGCGGAACGAGTTGGAACAGTCCGACGAGGCCGACCATGAAGCTTGAGTCGGTCAGCTCGTAGACCTGAAGGCCGACCGCAACCGCGGTCATCTGCTGACCGATATTGCTGATCCCCATCGCCGACCAGAGCCGGCGATACGGCTTGCTTGCCCGAAGGGGCGTCAGGTCGACGAAGAGGCGCGTCACGGGATGAACGTACGCGGGTCAGGGCGAGAGTCGTTCGAGCAGCCATCCCTCCGGGTCGTCGAGCGTGGCTGAGTCGTCCAGCCTTCGGAACCGAAGTCGATCATGGAGACGCGACGGACGTCCCTGCCAGAACTCGACGGTCACCGGCCGAATGAGCCAACCACCCCAGAAATCGGGTACCGGGATATCGTCACCGAACTCAGCATCGAGGCTCGCGTAGCGCTCCTCGAGCACCGAGCGATCGGCGATGACGGATGACTGCTCGCTCGCCCACGCGCCGAGTCGTGACCCACGCGGACGCGACCTGAAGTAAGCCTCGACCTCGTCGCGCCCGATGAGCTCGGCGGATCCGACAACCGACACCTGGCGGTGCATCGCGAACCAGGGGAAGGCGAGCGAGGCCAGCGGGTTCGCGCGGAGCTCGCTGCTCTTTCGGGACGAGAGATTCGTGTAGAAGACGAACCCCCGAGGGTCGGCCTCCTTGAGGAGTACCGTGCGGGCGCTGGGTGCGGCGTCGGCGGCTGACGTCGCGAGGATCATCGCGTTCGGCTCGGGCAGGCCCGCGGCCTCAGCTTCCGCGAACCAGGCGTGAAATGCGTCGAGGGGATTCGCCGCGAGATCGGCCGCATCAAGCTCCCCGATGTCGTACGACACTCGCAGGTCGGCCAGGCGGCGAGGCGCATCGTCCGGCGGTGGCGTCCAAAGGCTCATGACCAGACCCAACCACGAATCCGGTCGGAACGCGACGCACGTCACCTTCGCGCGACCCGGCAGCATCCCCGACATCCCAGTCGGGTTTGATTGCCCCATAACCGTTGGAGGAGTAGCACATGCCTGAATTCGTGCCCGGCCTTGAGGGCGTTGTCGCGTTCGAGACCCAGATCGCAGAGCCCGATCGCGACGGAGGAGCACTGCGCTACCGCGGCGTTGACATCGAGGACCTCGTCGGACGGGTCTCCTACGGCAATGTCTGGGGCCTCCTCGTCGACAACGAGTTCAACCCTGGCCTGCCGCCGGCCGAGCCCTTCCCGATTCCGATCCACTCAGGCGACGTCCGCGTCGACGTGCAATCGGCAATGGCGATGCTCGCGCCGGCGTGGGGGCTCAAGCCGCTCCTCGACATCGACGACGACACGGCGCGCGAGAACCTTGCGCATGTGTCGGTCATGGCGCTCTCGTTCGTTGCGCAGTCCGCCCGTGGCCTCGGGCAGCCGATGATTCCGCAGTCGCAGATCGATCAGGCGCACACAGTCGTCGAGCGCTTCATGATCCGCTGGCGCGGCGAGCCCGATCCCCGGCATATCAGGGCCATGGACGCCTACTTCGTATCGGCCGCCGAGCACGGGATGAACGCGTCGACCTTCACCAGTCGCGTCATCGCATCGACGGGGGCTGATGTCGCTGCCGCCATGTCGGGTGCCATCGGGGCAATGAGCGGCCCACTCCACGGCGGTGCGCCTGCCCGCGTCCTGCACATGATCGAGGAGGTCGAGCGCACCGGAGATGCCGCGGGCTACGTCAATGGGGTCCTCGACCGCGGCGAGCGGCTCATGGGCTTCGGCCACCGGGTCTACCGCGCCGAGGATCCCCGGGCACGGGTGCTGCGCCGCACCGCCCGCGAACTCGGTGCCGAGCGTTACGAGGTCGCCGTGGCGCTCGAGCAAGCCGCGCTGGCTGAGCTTCGCGCACGTCGGCCCGACCGAGTCCTCGAGACGAACGTGGAGTTCTGGGCCGCCATCGTGCTCGACTTCGCCGAGGTTCCGGCCCATCTGTTCACCTCGATGTTCACCTGCGCTCGCCTCGCCGGGTGGAGTGCCCACGTGCTCGAGCAGAAGAAGACCGGACGCCTCATCCGGCCGTCGGCCCGGTATGTCGGACCAGCTCCGCGAAGACCAGAGGACGTCCCCGGCTGGGACCCGGTCATGGTCGCACCGACGGGCTACTCACCCACCCCCTGAAATCCTGCATCGTCCTTACCTTCACACCCCGGAGAAACCACGTGACCGATCCAATCCTCATCCCTGCAGATCTTCTACCCGCTGACGGTCGTTTCGGCTCAGGGCCGTCAAAGGTCCGACAGGAGCAGGTCACCGCCCTCGCCGGTGTCTGGCAGTCTTACCTCGGCACCTCCCACCGCCAAGCGACCGTGAAGTCGCAGGTCGGCCGGCTGCGCTCCGGGCTCTCGTCACTCTTCTCCCTCCCCGACGGCTACGAGGTCGTCCTCGGCAACGGCGGCTCGACTGCATTCTGGGATATCGCTGCCTTCGGCCTCATCGAGGACCGCGCCCAGTTCCTCACCTTCGGCGAGTTCGGCGCCAAGTTCGCAAGTGGCGTGAAGGAGGCCCCGTTCCTCGGCGACCCGACCATCCGCACCGCTGATCCCGGCGACGCCCCTTCATTTCAGGCCGAGTCAGGCGTCGACGCATACTGCTCCCCGCATAACGAGACTTCGACCGGCGTGGCGGTCACGCCACAGCGTGTCGATGGCGCCGATGCCGGCTCTCTCATGATCATCGATGCCACCTCTGCCGCCGGTGGCCTTGCCGTCGACGCGCAGGAGTTCGACACCTACTACTTCGCCCCACAGAAGAGCTTCGGTTCCGACGGCGGCCTGTGGTTCGCCCTCATGTCGCCCGCTGCCATCGAGCGCGCAGCCCGAATCAAGGCGAGCAACCGCTGGATCTCGCCCTTCCTCGACCTGCAGACCGCGATCGACAACTCCCGCCAGGACCAGACCTACAACACGCCAGCACTGGCGACCATTCTCATGATGGCGGAGCAGGTCGACTGGTTCAACGCGAACGGCGGGCTCAACTGGTGCGTCGCCCGTACCAGCGAGTCGTCAGGCATCGTCTACGACTGGGCCGAGTCAAGCGGGGTCGCGACCCCGTTCGTGACCGACCCGGCGAAGCGTTCCGGCGTTGTCGCAACGATCGACATCGACGACTCCATCGACGCAACGATCATCGCAAAGACGCTGCGGGCCAATGGCATCCTCGATACCGAGCCGTACCGCAAGCTCGGCCGCAACCAGTTGCGCATCGCCGTCTTCCCTGCAGTCGAGCCTGACGATGTCCGCCAGCTCATCCGCTCGATCGACTACGTCATCGGGCAGTTGCAGTAGTGGCAATCGCTCAGTGAGCAACTCGCCGGTCGTCCCCCGACTGAGCACGACTCCGGTACGCGACCGTGCCACGTGGATCGCATATGCGCAAATGGCCTGCTACGCATGGTTCATCTACTCGTTCGGCGCCACACTTGCGCTCCTTCGCGACGAACAGGGCACCTCACGATCGGTCTCGTCCCTCCACGGCAGCCTCATGGCGATCGGCGGGCTCCTCGGCGGGCTCCTCACCGCTCGAGCTATCGATCGATGGGGGCGTGGTCGAGTCCTTCGCGTCGGCGCGATCGCCACCGCAATCGGCATCCTCGTCTACACGATGCCCGGCGGCCTCCCCGTCACCCTCTTCGGCATCTTCTTCGCTGGCTTCGCCGGCGCCTTCCTCCTCATATCCATCAACGCATTCCTCCTCGACCACCAGGGAGCCGCAGGGCCCTCGTCACTCACCGAGTCGAACGCCCTCTCCTCCTTCGCCGGGCTCGTCGGTCCGCTCGTCGTGGGGGTTGGAGCCGCGACCTTCTTCGGCTGGCGCGTCGGAATGTGGGCGGTCGTCGTCGCACTCCTCGTTGCCGAAATCATCCGCGGACGAAATACGGCCGTGTTCGGGGTCGCCGGCGAGGTCGCGCGGCATCACGACGGCCGTCACCTCCCGCGTCGCGTCTACTGGACGCTCGCCGCGCTCATGTGCTTCCTCGCGACCGAGTTCTCACTCACCTTCTGGGGCGCTGACCTCCTGCGGGAGCGATGCAACTTCGGCCCGGCTGCGGCGGCCGCTTCGCTCGCCTCGGTCACCGGCGGCATGCTCGTCGGGCGCGTCTTGGGCTCGCGCCTCGCCCAACGTTTCAGCACCGAACTCATTCTCAAGGGCTCGATCGGACTGGCCCTCGTCGGCTTCGGCCTCGCATGGGGGTTCACCCTCTGGCCCATCGTCATCCTCGGCATGTTCACGACCGGGGTCGGCATCGGCGTCCATTGGCCACTCGGGGTCGCACGCGCCGTTCGATCCTCGGGCGGGCTCACCGATCATGCGGCTGCCGCAGCTTCTGTCGCTGGCAGCATTGCCATTGCGGTGGCACCATTTTGCCTAGGCGCGCTCTCCGACGTGATCGGCTTTCACGAGGCGTTCCTGCTCGTCCCGGTGTTCTTGCTCGTCGCGCTTGTCATCCTGATCGTGCGGCCCGTTCCTGATGAGCCCGGCGCAGTACGAGTGGTACCGATACTCGAATAAGCCGGTCATCGCGTTCGCTGGCGACGAGCAGTGATCGTCCGTCCGCCGACCAGGTGATCGCCTCTCCCTGCGTCTGGTAGGGCAGCCGAATGCGAGCGACCTCCCTGCCGGGCGGCAGCCCGTCGTAGATGACCGCGTCGACGTAGTCGCGCAGGACGTACCGATCGCCCAGCGGCGAGATCGCCCCGTCGGTGATGAGCCCGCCTTCAACCTGGATCTTCTTTGCGATGTTCACGACTCCGGACCGAAGCGGTGCCGGCAGGCGGTAC
>CALPZT020000149.1 GCA_943328365.2 Bifidobacterium breve
CCTCCGCCTCGTTCGAGAACTCATCGACCGCATTGAAGCGGCCACCGGGCAGCGCGGCTCGATCGGGATCGGCATCCCCGGTTCGCTGGAGCCGACAACCCGGCTCGGCAAGGGCGGCAGTTCCACGTGGATCAACGGCCGGCCGGTCGAGGCTGACCTGCACGAGGTCATCGGCCGGGATATCCGGGTCGAGAACGACGCCGACTGCCTCGCGGCGTCGGAGGCGATCGACGGAGCAGGCGTCGGCCACCGCGTGGTGTTCGCTGTCATCCTCGGCACCGGCGCCGGCGCGGGAGTCGCGATCGATGGGCGCGCGCACCACGGGCCGAACAACAGTGCCGGGGAGTGGGGGCACAATCCCCTGCCGATTCCCGGTATCACCGAGATCCCCGGCGACCCCTGCTACTGCGGCAATCATGGCTGCCTCGAGACATGGGTCTCGGGCTATGCATTTGCACGCGATTATGGACGCCACTGCGGCCTCGACCTGCGGCCCAGCGAGATCATCGATCGGATGCGGGACGGCGATCGACTCGCCCGGCTCGCCTACAGGCGCTACGTCGACAGGGTCGCCCGCGGCCTGTCACTCGTCGTGAACATCCTCGATCCCGACATCATCGTCATGGGAGGCGGGATGAGCAACGTCGACGAGCTCTACACCGATCTCGGCCCAGCCATCGCCGGTTACACCTTCTCAACCGTGTTTCACACCCCGATCGTGAAGTCAGTGCACGGCGATTCGAGCGGGGTTCGCGGGGCGGCCTGGCTTTGGCGAGAGGATCCCACGCCCCGCTAGGTTGAGCGCATGTCGAGTTCTCAGCTGCCCGAGATCACCCAGGCCGGGATCGATGAGCGGTTCGCCTTCGCGACAGAGCTCATCGCCGAGGCCGGCGCCCTCGCGGCGTCCTACTTCGCCGATATCGAATCGCTCGACGTAACGAGCAAGGGCCCGCAGGACGTCGTGAGCCAGGCCGATGTCACTACCGAGCTCCTCATTCGCGAGCGTCTCGCTGAGCGGTTTCCGGACGATGCCTTCTTCGGCGAGGAGACCGGCCCGCATGGCGTCGAGGGCGCGGTCGGCATCTGGGTCGTCGATCCGATCGACGGCACCCAGCCGTTCACCCTCGGTCTTTCGAGCTGGTGCGTGTCGATCGCCTTCATCCAAGGGTCGGTGATGGAGATCGGGCTGGTGTTCAGCCCACCGGCAGACGAGCTCTTCTCGGCACAGCGGGGTCGAGGCGCCACCCTCAATGGCCGCCCTATTTCGGTCAGCCCCGCTGCCTCGCTGCGCGACGGCATGGTGGGCATCGGATACTCCACCCGCACCGATCCTGAGATCCTGCTCGACACGATGGGACGCCTGCTCCACCAGGGCGGCATGTTCCAGCGGAACGGCTCAGGTGCCCTCACCCTGTGCTACGTCGCGTGCGGTCGGCTCATCGGCTACGTCGAGATGCACATCAACTCATGGGACTGCCTTGCGGCACTCCTCCTCATCACCGAGGCCGGCGGGCAGGTGAACGACTTCCTCGAGGGCAGCGCGCTGCACGACGGCAACCGCATCATTGCCGGCCCGCCAGCCCTCTACGAGAGCCTCGCAGCGCTCCTTCCAGAAAGACCGTGACGCCATGACCTTTCTCGAGCGAGCCCACGACCTCGACGCCGCGGATCCCCTCAAGGGCTATCTCGACCGCTTCGTCGACCCCGGCGACGGCAATGTCCTCGCCTACCTCGACGGCAATTCCCTCGGCCGTCCGTTGAAGATCACCGCAGGTCGGCTCGAGGAGTTCGTCGACGGGCAATGGGCGCAGCGGCTCATTCGGGGGTGGACCGACGAATGGATGGAGTGGCCGCACTCGATCGGCGATGCCATCGGGGCGGCAGCACTCGGAGCAGCGCCCGGGCAGGTCGTCGTCGCCGACTCCACCACCGTCATGCTCTACAAGCTCGCCCGCGCAGCCGTCGCTGCGCGACCGGGGCGTACCGAAATCGTCATCGACACCCACAACTTTCCCACCGATCGCTATGTCGTCGAGAGCATCGCCGAGGAGCGCTCCCTGAGCATCCGCTGGATCGACACCGATCCGGAGGGCGGCATCACCGCTGACGACGTCGCCGCAGCCGTCGGGCCGAGCACCGCCCTCGCGCTGTTCAGCCACGTCGCCTACCGCTCGGGCCACCTCGCCGACATGGCTGCGATCACCCGGGTCGTGCACGATGCCGGCGCGCTCATCCTGTGGGATCTCAGCCATTCGGTGGGCTCCGTGCCCGTCCACCTCGATGAATGCGACGTCGACTTCGCGGTTGGCTGCACGTACAAGTACCTGAACGGCGGGCCCGGAGCTCCGGCATTCGGCTACGTCCGGATGAATCTGCAGGAGCAGGTTTCGCAGCCGATCTGGGGCTGGCTCGGGCGCGTCGATGCATTCGAGATGGAGCACGGCTACGAGCCTGCGGCAGGTATCCGCCGCATCATCAGCGGCACCCCGCCGATCATCGCGATGATCCCGGTGCGCGCGGGCGTCGAGCTCGTCGCCGAGGCGGGCATCGAGGCGATTCGAGCGAAGTCGGTCGCGCTCACCGAGTTTGCCATCGAGGTCGTCGACTCGTGGCCGACAGAGCTGCGGGTCACCATCGGCTCCCCCCGCGACAGCGCCTCGAGGGGCGGGCACGTGACGATTCGCCGAGCCGACTTCCGCGAGCTCACTCCGCGCCTCTGGGAACACGGGGTCATCCCGGATTTCCGCGCACCCGACGGCATTCGCCTCGGCCTGTCACCGCTGAGCACCAGTTTCGTCGAGCTCCACCGCGGCCTCGAGACCATCTCCGAACTCTGCTCACGTGACCGCTGACTTGGGCGCAGCCGCCTCCGCGAAGCAGGTCGTCTTCGTGCCGTTCGATCAGCTGAACAGGCGAAGGGGTGCCCTCCGCGAGGCCGACCCTCGCACGCACGCGGTGCTCATGATCGAGAGCGACGAGCTCCTCGGATCACGCGCTTGGCATGCGCAGCGCGTGTTCTTCATCATGTCTGCCGCCGCGCACTTCCGCGCGGAACTCGAGGCGGAAGGGTTCACCGTGCACCTCCTCCGCAGCCCGACCATCACGGACGGTCTCGCGCAGTTCCGTGCCGAGCATCCGGGCCAGCCGATCATCGCCGCGCAGGGCTCATCCCATGCCCAGCAGCGACTCCTCGATTCCGCCGGCCTAGAGATCGTGCCGAATGATTTCTTCCTTACCAGCCGGGACGAGTTCGCCACGTGGGCAAGCGGCCGCGCCACCCTCGTCATGGAAACCTTCTATCGCTGGCAGCGCACGAGGCTCGGCATCCTGTTGGACGATGACGGCGCACCGGTTGGCGGACAGTGGAATTTCGACGCCGACAACCGGCTGCCGCCGCCGAAGGGGCATCACCCGTGGCCGGCGACCCTCGAGCATCCAGCCGACGCAATCGACGAACAGGTCTGGGCGCTGCTCAAGGAACGCGATCTGCCACTCGTGGGCTCGGAACCCGATGGCACCTGGGCGACGACACGGGCCGGGGCACTCAGGCAGCTCGAGCACTTCCTCGAGACCGGCTTCGCCGACTTCGGGCCGTACGAGGATGCCATGCCGAGCGACAGCTGGTCGGTCAACCACTCGCTGCTCTCGCCCTACCTGAACATCGGCCTGCTGCATCCGTCCGAGGTCATCGAAGCCGCGATCACCCGATTCGAGCGCGGTGATATTCCCATCTCGTCATGTGAGGGATTCATTCGTCAGCTCATCGGATGGCGCGAGTACATCAACGGCGTCTACTGGCACTTCGGGGATGAATACCGAACGCGCAACGGCCTCGCCGCCGATCGGCCACTCCTCCCCCTCTTTGAAGATTCAAGCCGGACGAAGATGAATTGCGTCGCTACCACGGTGCGCGATCTCGAGGCGCGCGCCTGGGCCCATCACATCCCGCGGCTCATGGTGCTCGCCAATCTCGCACTCATCACCGGAGTCGAGCCCGCCGCATTCCTCGACTGGATGCGACGCATGTTCATCGATGCCGCCGACTGGGTCATGGTCCCGAATGTCATCGGCATGGGCGTGCACGCCGATGGCGGCCAGATGATGACGAAGCCCTACGCCGCGGGCGGCGCCTACATCTCGCGCATGGGCAACTACTGCAGTGGATGCGCCTTCAACCCGAAGCTGCGCACCGGGCCAACAGCCTGCCCGTTCACGACGCTGTACTGGGACTTTCTCGATCGGAACCGCTCTGCGTTCGAGCGCAATCACCGGATGGCCCAGCAGGTGCGGGGCCTAGACCGGCTGAGCGACCTGCCCGAGCTCCGGGTACGGGCTCAGGAGGTGCTCGCCGGCCTCTCGGATGGCGTCATCTGAGGTTGAAGCACCTGGGAAGACGCCATCCGAGCCGCGCGCTACGGCGCGAGGGTTCCGGCGAAGATCTGCCAGGCGAGGAGCGACTTGGCCACGAGGCTGAGAATGATGTAGGCGCGCTCGCCGTGCAGGTAGTTCGCGTACTTGCCGACCTGCTTGTACTGCGCCCACTGCACGAGCGCGAAGCAGTTGAACAGGATGAACAGCGAGATGATGATGCCGTAGACGAACGCCGGCGGGCTGAGCTCGGAGGGAGCACCCGGCGACACCACATAGATGAGGATCGCGAGCCATGGCACGATGCCGGCGATGCAGCCGAAGATGAACGGCATCCAGCCGCCTGAGCCCGGGGTCTCGTACTTCTCCTGCAGCCAGCCGAAGAGGATCATCGACGCGTTCACGCCGAAGATGGCGAGCAGCGCAGCAGCGTCCGAGATCCCGCAGATCTGCGCGATGAGGACGATCATCACCGACGAGCTGATCGAGTACTCGACCCAGCGGAAGTAGTTGCGCTTCGCGACGAGCCCGGCCGAATAGCGCTTGTAGAACAACGGGCTTGCGACGAGGAAGTGGAAGAGCGCAGACAGGCCGAAGAAGAGCGCGACACCCCAGCCGACGCGAGAGTCGAACAGGGTGGTCGGGTCGCCGAGCGGGCTTCCGGGCGGGCCGGTCATGTAGGTAGCGGTCACTGGCAGCGCGAAATCGTTCGTGAGCGCGAGGACCGCGATCATCTGAACGAGGTGCGCGAAGCCGGCAATGATGTTCAGCCGGCGCAGTTTGCGCATCGTTATCTCGGTTGGTGCCTCGGCTGGTGCGGGTGTCACGTCAGTGGTCATGCCTCAGTCTGGCATGAATCAGCCTCGGTCACGGGGCTCCCAGCGGAAGAGTCGCGAGGCAATGATGGCCACCGCTTGGTGCG
>CALPZT020000150.1 GCA_943328365.2 Bifidobacterium breve
CGCGAGAAGTAGGTGGCCTCGCCGGTCGTCAGGGTGCGCTCGAGTGCAGGACGATCCATCCACGCCATCATGAGGACCTCTCGCGTATCCCACTGCTGAGCGATAGCCGGGACGAGGCCATCGCCGTTGAACCGGACGCTCTCGAGAAGCTCTGCTGGTGAGGCCATGCCCACATTCTGCCGTGCGCCGAGAGGACTAAGAACCCGACTCAGGCCGCGCCCGCTTCATCGCTCGGACCGGCAGCCCGGCCGTGGCAAGCGTCAATTTCACGGACTCGATCGATAGTTCGCCGAAATGGAAGATGCTCGCCGCAAGGACGGCATCGGCGCCTGCGCGCACTGCCGGGACGAAATCATCAAGCCTGCCCGCACCGCCGCTCGCGATAATCGGGACCGTGACCTGCTCCCTGACGAAGGAAATGAGCGGAAGGTCGTAGCCGGACTTCGTGCCGTCGGCATCCATGGAGTTGAGGAGGATTTCGCCTGCGCCCCGGAGGGTGCCCTCGACGGCCCACTCCACGGCATCGACGCCGGTGCTCGTCCGGCCACCGTGGGTTGTGACCTCGAAGCCACTCGGCGTGCGGACCCCCTCGGGGCATCGCCTCGCATCGATCGACAGCACGACGCATTGTGAGCCGAACCTGTCTGCCGCTGCATTGAGCAGGTCGGGATCGGTGAGCGCCGCGGTGTTGACGCTCACCTTGTCGGCGCCAGCGCGAAGCAGCCGATCGAAATCAGCGACCGCTCGGACCCCGCCACCGACGGTGAGCGGAATGAACACCGACTCAGCGGTTCTCCTCACCACGTCGAGCATCGTCGAACGGTCAGAGCTCGATGCCGTGATATCGAGGAAGACCAGCTCATCGGCGCCCTCGCGGTCGTATCGCGACGCGAGCTCGACCGGATCACCCGCATCGCGGAGATCAGTGAAGTTCACTCCCTTCACGACACGGCCGGCGTCGACGTCAAGGCATGGGATGACCCGGATTGCGACGGTCATGGTCGGGGCGGAGCCCACTCGTACGGGTCGAGCCGCGGCTCCATCGCCGCGATCGCCTCCGCGAGGGTGAATGCGCCGTCGTAGAGGGCCCGGCCGACGATCGCTCCTTCGACCCCGAGTGGAACCATCTCGGCGAGCCGGTGGAGGTCCTCGAGCCGCGAGACTCCGCCAGATGCGATGACCGGGCGATCGGTCGCCTCGCAGACCTCCTTGAGGAGGTTCAGATTCGGCCCCTGCATCGTCCCGTCCTTCGCGACGTCGGTGACGACATAGCGGGCGCAACCAGCGGCATCGAGCCGGGCCAGGGTCTCCCAGAGATCGCCGCCCTCCTGGGTCCAGCCCCGAGCGGCAAGGGTGTGGCCACGCACGTCGAGCCCCACCGCAATCTGCTCGCCGTGCTCGCGAATGACCCGCTCGGTCCAGTCGGGATCCTCAAGGGCAGCGGTGCCGAGGTTGACTCGGGTGCAGCCGGTCGCGAGAGCCGCGGCGAGGGATGCATCGTCGCGGATACCGCCCGAGAGTTCGACGCTCACGTGGCTGCGAATCTCAGACACCACATGGGCAAGGAGCGCTGCGTTGCTGCCGCGGCCGAAGGCAGCATCGAGGTCAACGAGGTGGATCCACTCCGCACCCTGCTCGACCCACGCTCGAGCAGCGTCGATCGGTGAGCCGTACTCGGTCTCGCTTCCTGCCTTGCCCTGCACGAGCCGTACGGCTTGGCCCGCTGAGACGTCAACGGCGGGAAGGAGGACAAGTCTCATCGGCTCGGACACACGCGAAACCCTATGCCACGTCCGAGTGGGCAGGACACCGCACGAAAACTGGGTCTCGATGCTCGACTCGCCGGGTGGCCGAGCCCTATCGAAGGGTCCCGACCCAGTTCTCGAGCAGCGCAAGGCCCGCATCACCGGACTTCTCCGGGTGGAATTGGGTAGCGACGAGCGGGCCATTCTCGACCGCCGCGACGAAGTCAACCCCGTGGTGTGCCCAGGAGACGAGGGGCGGGCGACGTGTGGGGTCGTGGTCGGTCAGCTCCCATCTCGTCACTCCGTATGAGTGGACGAAGTAGAAGCGCTCCCCCTCAAGCCCGGCGAGGATCCGAGACCCGGTTGCTGCCGAGACCGTATTCCAGCCCATGTGCGGCAGGACGGGTGCCTCGAGCGGCTCGACGACGCCGGGCCACTCGCCGAGGCCCTCGCACTCGACCCCGTGCTCGACCCCCCGATCGAACAGAACCTGCATGCCGACGCAGATGCCGAGCACCTGACGCCCGCCGGCGAGCCTGCGGTCGACAATCGCATCGCCCCTCACCTTTCTGATCCCTTCCATGCATGCGGCGAATGCGCCGACGCCGGGCAGGACGAGCGCTCGGGCTTCGATCGCATGTTCGTAGTCACTGGAGATCGTCACCGTCGCGCCGACGTGCTCGAGTGCTCGCTGGGCAGATCTCAGATTGCCCGACCCGTAGTCCAGGATCGTGACGTCGCTCGCGCTCACGAGCCGGTGAGGGTCCCCTTCGTCGACGGCACGCCGACGACGCGGGGGTCTCTCGTCACCGCATCGCGCAGCGAGCGGGCCACCGATTTGAACTGTGCCTCGACCACGTGATGGGCATTGCGACCCGAGATCACCCGGACGTGAAGGGTGATCTGAGCTGTCGCGACGATCGACTCCCAGATGTGGCGGGTGAGCGTGGTGTCGTAGGAGCCGATGAGCTCGACGATCTGCGGCTCCTCATGGACGAGGTAGGGCCGGCCAGAGAGGTCGACCGCCGACTGCACGAGGCATTCGTCGAGCGGCACGAGTGCATCGCCGAACCGCCGCAGGCCTGCGCGATCGCCGAGTGCCTCGTTGATTGCCTGCCCCAGCGCGAGCGATGTGTCTTCAACCGTGTGGTGCGCATCAACCTCGAGGTCGCCAGTCGTGCGGACGATGAGATCCAGGCCTCCGTGCTTCGCGAGCTGGGCGAGCATATGGTCGAAGAACGGAACCCCGGTCGCCACCTCGCTCGATCCGGAGCCGTCGAGGTCGACCTCGACGAGGACGTGGCTTTCCTTCGTCGATCGTTCGACGCGGGCCGTGCGATTCATCGGCTGCCTTCCGTGAGCTGGTCGTGAGCGACGGGAGATCGCCCGGTCGCGATACGCAGTGCGGACCTGAACATATCGTTCTCGCGAGGGGTGCCGATGCTCACGCGTAGCCAGCCGGCCGGCTCTGGCTGCCGGATGAGCACGCCTTGATCCAGGAGCGCCCGCCACACGCGGTCGCGATCGTCGACCCCGCTGAACATGATGAAGTTCGCGTCGCTCGGCAGCGTGGTGAAGCCCTCGTCCACCAGCCAATCGAAGAGGCGGTCGCGCTCATCGCGGAGCATCGCGACCTGGGCGAGGAGGGTGCGTGCGTGCCCAAGTGCTGCGAGTGCCACCGCCTGCGTGACCGCTGACAGGTGATACGGGAGCCGCACGACACACAGGGCGTCGATCACAGCCGAATCAGCCGCGATCGCGTATCCGACGCGCGCACCGGCAAGGCCGAAGGCCTTGCTCATCGTGCGGGTCACGACGAGGTTCGGGTACTGGTCGAGGAGTTCGAGCGCCGATGGGGTGCCGTCGCGACGGAACTCGGCGTACGCCTCGTCGACGACGAGCATCGCCCCGTGAGCGAGGGCCGCGTCGGCGATCTCGCGCAGGTGGTGACCCGGAAGCACGGTGCCGGTCGGATTATTGGGCGACGTGACGATGACGATGCTCGGCCGCTCCTCGCTGATCGCAGCGAGCGCCAGCGCGACATCGATCTGAAATTCGTCGTCGCGGGGAACGAAGGCGAAGCGGGTGAACGTGTCACGCGCGTACTCGGGGTACATCGAATAGGTGGGCGAGAAGCTCAGCGCCGATTGTCCCGGGCCTCCGAAGGCGAGGAACAGATGGTGCATCACCTCATTGGAGCCGTTCGCGACCCACACCTGCTCGGCGCTGACCCGAGCCGGGGTCTCAGCTCCGGCATAGACGGCGAGTGCCGCACGCAGTTCAGTCGCATCACGGTCGGGGTAGCGGTTGAGCCCGGAGACGACCGATCTCACAGACTCGGTTACAGCCTCGACGACGTCGTCAGGCAGCGGGAACGGGTTCTCATTGACGTTGAGGCGCGCCGCTACGTCGAGCTGGGGTGCTCCATAGGAGTGGACGCCGACGAGGTCGGGCCGAATGGGCAGGGTGAACCTTGCGACGTCAGCCGTCTGCGCGCCGTGCGTCTCCTTCATCACGAGCCGAAGGAGGGTTCGGTGCGTGCCCTAATTGCATCGCCATGCCCGGGCAGGTCCTCGGCATCCGCGAGGGCGACCACGTGCGCTGCAACATCGGCGAGGGCCTGCTCGTCGTAGTCGATGACATGGATCCCTCGAAGGAAAGACTGGACTGAAAGCCCGGACGAGTGCCGTGCCGAGCCAGCGGTCGGCAGGACATGATTGGAGCCGGCACAGTAATCACCGAGCGAGACAGGCGACCAGGTGCCGACGAAGATGGCACCTGCATTGCGCACGCGCATGGCGACCTCGCGGGCATTCACGGTGTGGATCTCCAGGTGCTCGGCGCCATAGGCGTCGATGACTCGCAGCCCGGCCTCGAGGTCGTCGACAAGAACGATGGCACTCTGCACGCCACTGAGCGCCTCGGCAATGCGTTCGCGATGCTTCGTGCGAGGAACCTGCGCTGCGACTTCGGCATCGACAGCGTCGGCCAGGGCAACGGAATCGGTGACGAGGAGCGCCGCCGCAAGAACGTCATGCTCGGCCTGGCTGATGAGATCGGACGCGACATGCCGAGGAATCGCGTACTGATCGGCGAGGACGGCGATCTCGGTCGGCCCTGCCTCGCTGTCGATGCCGATCACGCCCTGCAGAGCCCGCTTGGCGGCGGTGACGAAGATATTGCCCGGGCCGGTGACGAGATCGACGGCCCGGCATTCGGTGCCGTCAGGCAGTTCAACGCCATAGGCGAGCATCGCCACAGCCTGGGCTCCGCCAACCGAGTAGACCTCGTCGACGCCGAGGAGCGAGCACGCCGCAAGCACGGTCGGGTGGGGCCATCCGTCGAAATCCTTCTGCGGAGGCGACACCACTGCCAGCGATCCCACCCCGGCCACCTGCGCCGGCACCACGTTCATCACGACACTGCTCGGATACACCGCGCGACCACCGGGCACGTACAGGCCAACCCGGTCGACCGGAACCCATCGCTCGGTGACCGTGCCACCCGTGGCGACGAGGGTCGTCACATCCGA
>CALPZT020000151.1 GCA_943328365.2 Bifidobacterium breve
CATGCCCGCACGTCGATGGTGAGACTTGCCTGCGCTGGAACGGTATTCGCCGTCGTCCCGGCCGTCAGGATGGTCGGGGTGACGGTCGTGCCGGCCGTGGCATCGGACCAGTCGAGGGTTGCGGTCGCGAGACTCGCGGCGGCAAGCAGGGCGTTGATACCGCGCTCGGGATCGAGGCCGGCGTGAGCCGCGCGACCGGTGAGCTCGGCCCGGTACCAGGAGGTGCCCTTCCGGCTCGTCTTCAGGGCCCCGTCAAGTGATGGCTCGAACACGAGCACCGCCCGCGCCTGCGTGATTGCCTGGGCGATGACCGCCCGTGAGCAGTGCGAACCGGTCTCCTCATCGGTGGTGAGGAGCAAGCCCACCCCATCGTCGGGGCCGAGGCCGAGGAGACCGATCGCAGCCATCGCCTGAACCACGCCCGCCTTCATATCGAAGACGCCCGGTCCGGTGAGCCTCGTGCCGTCCGATGCCCAGGGGAGGCGCTCAAGGGTGCCGAGCGGCCACACCGTGTCGAGGTGCCCGAGGAGGAGCACCTCTGGATGCTCAGGCCCCCAGCGGAGGACGGGACGGCCCTCGTGGGCCTCGATGCGGGCCGGTGCCGCGTTCCAGTGACCGCAGACCTCGTAGGCCGCCGACACCACGGTTGCGCAGGCATCGACATCCGAGGTCGGGGATTCGACGACGACAAGCGTGCGGATGCTCTCGACGAGGGCGCCGGTGTCCGGTGCAGTCACGGTGCTCTCCTGTGTCGTGCGCGGTTGGCCTGTCGGTCCGGTGCTCTACGGTTCAGGGGTGACGGTTCAAACGGCAGCGCGCGCCGCTCTCGATGCCGCCCAGTCGCGAGCCGGCGTTGTCGTCCGATCCCTGACAGACCTTAGTGAACTTCACGACGCCCGGCACATCTTCGATGCCGTCTGGCCGTCCGTGGCCGGCGGCTCGCAGGTGCAGGCGAACCTCCTTCGGGCCATCGTCCATGCCGGGGGGCATGCCTCCGCGGCATACGTCGGCGATCAGCCGGTTGCCGCGGCCTTTGGCTTCTGCGGCCGGCACCGGGGCGCTGACGGCACGTGGCACGACCTGCTGCACTCGCACATGGCCGCGGTCCTCGACGAATACCGAGATCGCCACATCGGCTCAGCCTTGAAGCTGCATCAGCGGGTGTGGGCGCTCGAGCAGTCGATCCCCGTCATCACCTGGTCTTTCGATCCGCTCGTCCGGCGCAATGCCCGACTGAACGTGCTCAAGCTCGGAGTCGAGGTCCGCGGGTACGAGGTGAACTTCTACGGCGACATGGACGATGCCCTCAATTCGGGTGATCCCTCGGACCGGGTCTTCGCCTGGTGGGTCGTGGATTCGGAGCGCGCTGCACGCGCTGCTGGCGGCGGCATCGAACCGCTCACGGATTTCGAGATCGAATCCGACGACCGTCGGTTTGTCATCGAACTTCCCGACGACATCGTGGCGTTGCGCTCGACCGATCCTGACGCAGCACGACAATGGCGGCTGCTCGTGCGCGACCGGCTCATGAGCGCCTTCGCTGACGGATCCGTCATCATCGGCATCGACTCCACCGGCAACTACGTCCTGGAAAGGCATCGTCCGTGACCATCGACCTCCTCCGCCTCCACCGCCTCAACATCCCGCTCGTGCGTCCCTTCCGGACGAGCTTCGGCACCGAGCGCGTGCGCGATCTCGTGCTCGTCGAGGCGGTGAGCGCCGATGGCGTCCATGGGTGGGGCGAGTGCGTCACCATGTCGTGGCCGGGGTATTCGGCGGAGTACACCGATGGCGCGATCGACGTCATGCAGCGGCACCTCGTGCCTGCGCTGGCCGAGCTGCCGGAGGGGGCCGACCCTGTTGCCGTGCGTGAGGCCCTTGATGTCGTGCGGGGCCACCCGATGGCCAAGAACGCCCTGTCGACAGCCCTCCTCGATGCCTGGCTCCGGGCGCGCGGGGAGTCCCTCGGCTCGTACCTCGGCGCTACGCGCGACATCATCGACTGCGGTGTCTCGGTTGGCATCCCGGCGACCGAGAGCATCGATGCCCTGCTCGAAGAGGTTGGGTCCTACATCGATGCCGGCTACCGCCGGATCAAGCTGAAGATCGAGCCGGGCTGGGATCTCGAGCCGGTCGCGGCGGTGCGGGCAGCCTGGCCGACCATCCCGCTTCAGGTCGACGCGAACCAGGCGTACTCGCGCAGCCATGCGGCGCATCTCGCGCTGCTCGACCCATTCGATCTCATCCTCATCGAGCAGCCGCTGCACGAGGAAGACTGGTATGGCCACGTGCTCCTCAGCGAGGCCTGCGCGACGCCGATCTGCCTCGATGAATCGATCCTCTCGGCTGACTCCGCCGACTCGGCGCTGCGCTTCGGGGCCACGTCCATCATCAATATCAAGCCGGGGCGGGTGGGCGGCTACCTGATCGCGCGCGAGATTCACGACTTGTGCCTCGACCGCGGCGTGCCCGTGTGGTGCGGGGGCATGCTCGAGACCGGTGTCGGGAGGGCGGCGAACCTCGCGCTCGCCGGGCTTCCCGGCTTCACCGTCATCGGCGACACGAGTGCATCGAGCCGCTACTACGAGGTCGACGTCACGGAGCCATTCGTCCTCGACGATGGCCGGCTTTCGGTGCCCACCGGCCCGGGCATCGGCGTCGATCCGCTGCCCGAGGTGCTGGCCGACCTCACGGTCTGGTCGACCGAGATCCGGCTCGGTCAGGGCTAGCTGCCGCCCTCGCTCTCGAGCTAACTGCCGCTCTCGCTCTCGAGGAGGGCCACGCCGCTGATGCGCGCGACCATGAACCCGCGAACCTGCTCGGTTCGATGGTCGAATGCGGTGACCGTGCCCCCGCTGATCCGGATCGGGTCGATGATCTGCTCGGTGGTCGTGCCATCAGTGTCGGCGTAGCCGATCCAGACCGGGGTCGCCTCGGTGATCGCCGTTCGAATCGCGGCGACGATGGCGGTGCTCGTTGTCGCCCTCACCTGGCTTACGCCCGCTGGCCCTGCGATGGTGGTCTGCCGGGGTGCATGGGCGGCGCGGTCGCCGGCTCGTAGTCCCTTGACGGCGGCTGTGATGAGGGTGGCGGGATCAGGGCGGGAGGCAGCGATTCGCCGATGCCGTGGGCTGGCGGCTCGGTGCTGGCGCAGGTTCCGCACGACGACCGTGCCGTCGGGTGCCTCGGCGGCAGGGGCATAGCCCGCGGCTCGCAGCCCGCTGATGAGCTCTCCTGAGGGTGCCTGGCTCACGATGACCGTATCGGCGATGCGGGCGAGGTCGAGGGTGCGCAGGCGTCGATCGGCGAGGATCGTCGAGATGGTTGCCTCGTTATCGCAGCGCAGGTAGCTCGAAGCAGTTCCGACCCGAACCGCGCCGTGCCGTCGCGCCGTGTCGTCAATGAGGTAGCCGAGGGGTTGCGGCAGGCCGGTCGACGATGCTTCCGTCAGGACACCTCGGATCTGGGCGGCGTCCCATCCGGATTCGAGGGCGCGCTGGATCGACGACTCGCTGATTCGGTAGACGGTGGCATGGCCCCTGGACTCGATATCGGCGACGCGCCTGAGCGCAGCGCCGAGCCCGGCAGCGACAGGCCCGGGCGCGATGATCGTCATGTCAGCCTGGATGAGGACGTGATCGACGAGCGCGGGCATGGCGTCGGCCATTGCGGCAGCAGCCTTCGACTCGCGATCCTTCGGGGTTTCGGTGACGAGCACGCGGGCCGCTGTGCTGAGCGCGCCCCCGACCATCATTCCGAGGAGCAGGCCCTCCGCGAGCGTCGATGCGATGACCTGCTCCCTGAGCTGGCCCGCGCGCCGAGGCTGGCGGTCGTTGAGGACCGCCGAGATGCTCGCCGGGTCGATCATGGCGCCGGCCGGAGCCTCGGTCAGCAATGACAGCACCCCGAGCCGCAACCCGATCACCGCCTTGCGGTCGAGTTCATTCGCGAGAACGTTCGTGCGGTCGGTCGCGAGCCCCGGGAGCCGGGGCATCGACAGCCAGGCGACCGCCAGGGCCGCCCACTGGTTCGGGGCTGCCGCATCGACCCAGAGATCGAAGGCATCGGTCGGCGTCCAGACCGGCCGCTCCTCCTGATCATCGGCGAGGAGGCCGGCCGCGTGCGCGAGTTCGATGGAGAGCGATGCGGTCGGCGCGTCACTGCTGAGCATGCGAATGGCACTCGCGAAATCACGGATAGCGAGCCCGCCGCTGCGCAGCACGCCCGGCGGCTCGGCTGACCAGGCCTCCAGGAGGTCGCGCAGCCGGGCGATTGACGCTTGAGCATGCCCACCGGCCTGCTCGTCGACTTCGGCCTGGCTGATGACACGACTCCATGTGAGTTGCGCCGGCGGCCATGCGGGCGCGTTCACGCCTGTCATCGCCTCGCGAACCGGGTGGATCGCGCGAACGGAGGATGCGGAGCCCCACAGCAGTGCCAGATTGATGAGCCGCCGGATGCTCGCTTCGACCTCGGACCGGGCATCTGGATGAATCCCGGCCGTCGCGGCATCGGCGAGGTCGCTCGTGTCCACGGCGGCGTCACTTGAGAGGTGAGCGGCTGTGCTGAGCACGAACAACTCGAGTGATGTGAGCGCATCAAGGCACCGAGACACGGACGGACCACTCGTCGCCCTGGTCGCGAGCGCGGTGAAATCGGACGGAACCGGGTGGAGAAGGTCCGGACGAGCGGTGAGGAGGCCGGCGATGCCGGAGTCGTCGCGCTGCCTCAGAGCGTCGGCGAGACTCCTGGGTGCTGCGGCTTGAGGCTTCGTCACGTCTGGGCCGACGACTGCCGGCGACGATGCGGGCGTTGTCGGTTCGTCACCCGAGCGAGCCTACGCGCCCCCGCGCCGGGTAGCCTCTACGCATGCCTACGGGAACAGTGAAGTGGTACGACGCGGACAAGGGCTTCGGCTTCATTTCCTCGGATGAGGGCGACGATGTGTTCGTCCACGTGTCCACGCTCCCCGAGGGCGTTGCCGCGCTCAAGCCGGGCACCAAGCTCGAGTTCGGGGTCGTCGATGGCCGCCGGGGCAAGCAGGCCCTTTCGGTGAAGATTCTCAGCGCACCGCCATCAGTGGTGAAGGGCTCGCGTAAGGACGCCGGCGACCTCGCGGGCGTCATCGAGGACCTCATCAAGCTGCTCGACGGGCTCTCGAATCAGCTCCAGCGCGGCAAGTACCCGCCGGATGACATGGCGCGAAAGACAGCAGCGGTCCTCAGGGCCGTCGCCACAGACCTCGACATCTAACTCCC
>CALPZT020000152.1 GCA_943328365.2 Bifidobacterium breve
ACGTGCCAGATCGTGCGACGACCGTCTACCCCGTCCCGACTGAGCGTGCTGAGCTCCGGTCGAAGCGCGACGAGGTCATCGCGGCGATCGGCAACGTGCAGCTCATCGACGTGCGGTCACCTGATGAGTACGCCGGACGGCTCCTCGCGCCCGCCCACCTGCCGCAGGAGCAGTCGCAGCGACCAGGTCACATCCCGACAGCGAGCAACGTGCCCTGGTCGAAGTCCGCGAACGATGACGGCACCTTCAAGTCCGACGCAGAGCTCGTCGACCTCTACACGGGCGCGGGACTCGTCGAAGGGGCTCCGACCATCGCCTACTGCCGTATCGGCGAGCGCTCCGCGCACACGTGGTTCGTGCTGCACGAGGTGCTCGGCTGGGAAGACGTGAAGAACTACGACGGCTCGTGGACCGAATACGGATCTCTCGTCGGCGTTCCGGTTCAGGTCGGCGACGCAGCGGGCTCACCGGCCGGCGGTGCGTCGTAGTGTGCGGGGCGAACCCTGAGCGAACCCAGACCGGCGACTACGCCATCACTGGAACGGTTGCGGTCGATGGAGTGAGGCGACCCGGTGCCTATGTGCGACTGCTCGACAAGGATGGCGAGTTCGTGGCCGAGAGCCCGACGAGCCGCGAAGGCTCCTTCGCGTTCTTCGCGGCACCCGGCGACTGGACAGTGCGGCTCATCCTGCCGACCGGGTCGATCGACCGCAGGACCGTGCTCACCGAGAAGGGCGGCGCATCAGTCGAATTCGCGGTGTAGCCGACAGCTGCTGCGGTACGCGATGCTTGCGAAGCTATGAGAGATGCTTGCGAAGCTATGAGAACTGCGTCATGTAGATCGCGGAGACGAGCAGCACGGCACCGCCGATTCGGTACCACACGCGCATCGATGGCCGCAGGTACCAACGGGTATCGCCCTCGCGTGGCTCCTTGGCGAACATGCCAAGGGCCGCGAGGGCGAGCCCGGGCAGCATGAGCACGACGAATGAGGTCCTGGCGAGATCCGGGCCGCTCGTGACGAGAAGCGAGATTGCGGTCGTGATGCCGAGTGAGACGAGGAGAATCACGACGAGCTTCGGGATGCCAACCGGGGTTGCGTGAAACAGCCGGGGACTATTGGGCGTGTACCTCGCAATGATGTCGCACGCCTGTGCGGCGGCGAAGATTGCGGCGCCGGCCCATAGCTGCCAGGACGTCCCGATGAAGGCGATCGCGACGAATACGAACAGGGTCGTGCGTATGCAGGCAACGATGCTGCGGTGGAGCACGCCGGGCGTGGAGATGGGTGCCGGCGCCACCTCGGCGAGCCGCCCGGGGAAGGTGCGCGCAGCGAACTCCTCGAGGCTGACCCGCAGGAGCAGCCCGACCAGTGCGATGAGGGCGATGAGGTTGGCGGACTGCACGATCGGCAGCTGATACCCCGATAGCCCGGATAGTGAACCGACCATGCTCTGCACCGCGAAGGCGCCGATGAGCGGGATGATGACGAAGTCGGTGAGCCGCTCCCACAGGTCGTAGTCGTCGCGGCCCCGCCGGAGAGGTCGGGCTGCGCCGGCGATGAGGGCCGGGCCGAACCCGATGACGCCGAGGCCGAGGAGGGTGCGGATGCTGTCGGCCCCGGTGATGCCACCCATGATGCCGACACCCGCTGCGAAGACGACGAAGGCCGCGAATCCGGCCATTGCGTCAAGGGTGCCGATGAACGTGATGAGGCCGAGGATGACAACGCTCGGGGCGAGGGCGAGTCCGTTGACCCCGATGACCCCGAGTATCGCGAGCACGACCGCGGCGATGGGGAGCAGCAGCGCCGCGGAGCCGAACATTGCCCGCAGGTAGGTGCTGTCGGCCAGGAGTCGCGCAGTGAGCGGTGAGAGCCGCGACGCAGATGAGATCGAGACGTGATGCGATCTGTCGACATGCGATGTCAGCGGTGGCCGCCAGATGCGCCATCGATCGGCCATGCCGGCAACGCCGAAGCCGGCAGCGAGCCCGGCGAAGGAGACATCGACGCTTGAGAGCGAGCCTTCGGTTCGACGCTCGCGCACATGGTCGCCCTGATGGCGTCCGACGTCCTCGGCTCGACGGCTCGCGGGATCGGAGGACGAGGACGAGGACGATGACGAGGACGATGACGAGGACGATGACGGGGATGAAGGTGATGACGTGGGCGACGGCACCGGGATGCCTCCGGCGAGCGCCCCCGCCGAGAGCCCGATGACGCCGAGCACCGCGACGACCGCGACGGTCGTGTCGACGACCTGCTTCGGCTCGTTGAGGGCATCGTAGGTAGGCAGGGTGATGCTGCGCTGCTGGGTGGGTGCACCGCGGGTGGCCGATGCTTCGGCCACCTCGCTGGTGGAGGCGACGACCTGCGCCGCCGATGCCTCGGTGACGGCAGGAACTGGTGTCGGTGTCGGAGTCGGTGTCGGTTCGGGCGCGGCGAGCGCGCGACTGCCGGAGATGCCCTCCGACGGGTTGCCGGCGGGAGCAGCCGTCACGTCGATGGTCACCTCGCCCGCTCGGGCTGCGGTGACGAGGACTGATGGCAGCCCATCACGAATCGAAGCAAAGGGCGCGGTGATGGTCGCGCTTGGCCCGGCTGGCCCGCCGCCGATCGAGACGGCACCTGCGCCGACGGTGACCGTCACCGTGATGAGCTCGTTCGCTCCACCCTCGGGGACGTCACCTCCGACGAAGGAGATCGACACGGCAACGGGAGTGCCGACGACCAGCTTCGTCTCGCCGATCACGACAGTGGGCGCAGTGCCTCCACCATTGCCACCACCATTCCCGCCGCCACCACTGCCACTTCCGCCGGAACCGTCGCTCGTCGTCGACCCCTCGGTCGGCTGCTTCGTTGATGGCGCGACCGGCTCGGCCACCGGCGTCGGGGTCTTCCAGGTCTCACCCGGGGGTGGCTCAGTGCAGGCGGGGCCGCCCTCTCCGCAGGTGGGCATGGGAGCCGGGCCGGGGACCGGGGTCCCGACGACGCAGGGCTGACCGGTATTGCCGCACGGCGGCGGCTCGGTCGGAGTGTCGACCGCGTTGGCCGGGCCACCCGCGAGGAACCCGGCGGCGAGCACCGTGATCAAAGACGCCGAAAATCCGAGGACCAGAAGGCGCGACGCACGACGCATGCTCCATCCCTTCTTGCCGGATGGGCAGGATGATACCGAGCGGCGAGACCGTGCGTCCGGGTTATGAGCCAAATGCGATACGCATCCGCGTGATCGACGGACTCGTCCGAGTGGCAACGCAGCAACGCATCGGCAAGGATTCAATTGCCGAATCCCCCTCACTGTCGGCATCTGGCCGAGGCAGTGAGGATCCGGAATGTGCCTATCCGTGGAGTTCGACATCGTCGCCGGAGCCGCGATCAGCGTCGTCGCGATCGACGCCATTCGCCATCACCGAACCGGGCGCGAACTCCCGCTGGCGCTGGTCCCCGCAGTGCTGGCCGTCCATACCTTCCTCTCGGCGGTCGTATGGCTGGGAGTCGACGGCACGGTTTCCGAGCCCGTGGCTCACACCGCCTCCGTGCTCTACCTCTTCATCGCTTACGCGCTGCTGCCGATCTACGTGCCGATCGCCGTCCTGCTCATCGCCCCGCCCGACTGGCACCGAAATGCCGTCCTGGTGATGTGCGCCGTCGGTGCTATCCCGGCTCTCGGCTACGGGTATGCCCTGATGCAGGGCCAGGGGACGGCTTCGCCGGACAGCTACTACATCGCGTTCGGAATGCAGGGAACGGCCGGCGTGCTCGGAGTGCTCTACGTGGTGAGCACGTGCGGCGCGCTGCTGCTCTCCGGCTCGGCGCCGCTCATTGCCTGGGGTGTGGTGAATGCGGTCGCAGTCTCTGCACTCGTCGCATGGAACAGCCTCGGCCTTCCGGCGCTGTGGTGCCTCTGGGCCGCGGTTACGAGCGGGTTCGCCGCGTGGTGCCTGCGAAAGGAGCGCCCCCAGCAGATTGAGACGGACTGGGTCGCGGAGGCCCTCCGGCCCCGCGGAATTCGGCCCTAGACCTCAGTCTCCTTGACGAATCCCGTCGCACGCCGTCGCGAGCAGACTCCACCAGGTTGGCAGGTCTGCTGTCGGCACGGCGAGCGTGAGCGGCACATCAGCCCCGTCGGCCCGCACCCAAAGGGTGAAGACGAATGGCTTCGAAGACTCGCCCATCGAGTGCCCGTCGCAGCGGCCCGAGCTGCTGGCCACGATCGGCAGGCGACTTTGCCGTTGGTCCGGCACTCGCCACGGGAGAGGGGCGACGGGCGTGAAGTCGACGAGGACGGAACCGAGGGCGCCGTTGACCTCGATTGGCGCACCGAAGGGAGGGTTGCGTGCAATGTCGACGAAGCCGAGCCAGACGCGCCGCCCTTCTTGCTGAGCCGGTCGCCAGTCGGCGCCCAAGGTGAAGGCAGCCCGATCTTGGAGCGACGCCACCGCGCAGTCGTGGGTGCGGATGCGTTCGAGCAGTTGGGCGTCGGGGAGGTCCGTGAGCTCGATAGTGCTGGATTCGCCCTGCTCATCGGTGATGGTGATGCGAGCGGAGGCTGGCCGTGGCAGCTCGGTCGCGTTGCAGTCAGCGCTCGTCAGCGTGATCGGCAGCGCAACGGCCACATGGGGCTGGATGAGGACAGGACGGTGGTCCCATGCGGCGTCGACTTGCCGGGCGAAGCCAGCGGCCTCGAGCCTGACGTCGGTCACCGACACCGGTGCCGAGTCGCCGAAGACCAGTCGCAGGGACACCACGCGCTTGATTTGATCGCGGCGCTGCTGGGTGATGCTGGCAATGACGGGGTCGACCTCGGGTTCAGCAGCGATTGCTGCGCTCGGAGCCGCGGTAGGCGGTGCGGAAACAACCGAGGTTACGGGCGCTGAGCAGCCGGCGAACATGAGCGGAAGCGTCATCACAGCAATGATCGCGGCGCGCACCCGGCCATTCTCCCCCGGCCGCAGTGCTCATGCCGGCCGCAGTGCTCATGCCGGCCGCAGTGCTCATGCCGGCCGAAATGCTCATTCTGCGTCGGTCGTCAGCCTCTCGTATCCGTAGCGCCAAATCGGCTGGAGCCTGGTGCGGAACTCGTCGTATGAATACTGCATCTGCACCGGTCCGGAGATCCTGCGGATCGTGCGCTGCGCCTCGTGAAGATCCATGCCCCAGCCGAGGAGCAGTATTTCGATCTGGATCTCGTCAACATAGCCACGTTCGTGAATGTCGAGGAAGTCGAAGACGATTCGACCCGTCTGCTCG
>CALPZT020000153.1 GCA_943328365.2 Bifidobacterium breve
AGCCAGGCCTGCAACCGTCTTGATGTGCGTCATGCTCTGTCCCGGCTTGCCGGAGTCGGCATGAGCCGGGCCTGCCATCACCATGGTCAGTGCGGCGACTCCCAAGGACCCCACGACAACATTCATGAGACGAGTCATTGTCTCTCCCTCTCTACCATTGAGTGCTTGTGCTTCGGACGAAACAAACTCCTACAAATGAAGTTACGGGTACCACTGCGAGCCGCAACCGGAAATCCACGTGCAGGGCGAATCTTGATCGAATCTTCACGAGCGAAAGCAGTGCTCGGCGGGCGTGCGACCGGTTGTGGAGTCGTTATGCTCGACATTGCCACACACGGCGCCGAGCCTCGCCGCCTGTGTTCTTCATGGAACCTTCACGTGTTCTCCTGCCCCCCATCATCAAACCAAGCGGATGATGAGCCTTACGTTCGCCGGATCGATGCACCGAGGAGTCATGAACCCATGAAGACCCGCCCATTCGCAATCACCGCGTCCAGCGCACTCGTCGTACTCTTGGCGGCTTGCGGAGCCCCGCACGCCTCTAGTCCTGCCAGCACGGGCGGCTCTGCCACGTCGTCATCAGTTGCATCAGTCGCCAATGTCTCTGATGCAGATGTCTCATTCGCCCAACTCATGATTCCCCACCACCAGCAGGCAGTTGAAATGGCCGACCTCGCTCTGTCACGCAAGACGTCCCCTGAGGTCAAGCAACTTGCCGAGCAGATCAAGGCGGCGCAGGGCCCAGAGATCGAGATGATGTCAACGTGGCTCGAAGGATGGGGTGCGCCGATGGCGATGGGCGCGGATCACAGCGGGCATGACATGGGCGGCATGGATATGTCCGGGATGATGAGCGACGACGACATGCAGGCACTCGCAGATGCACAGGGCGCAGAGTTCGACCGCATGTGGCTGGAGATGATGATCGCTCACCATCAGGGCGCCATCAGCATGGCCGAGCAGGTGAAGGGCGCGAGCAGCAATGCCGATGTGACAAGCCTCGCAGGCGCAGTGATGACCGGGCAGGCAGTGGAGATCGACGCCATGCAGAAACTTCTCGCCCAATAGCGTCGACACCGACCAGCGCGACTGACGCTCAGAAGGGCCACATGACTCCGATCCACCGCGCAGCCGGGATGGCGTGCGCCCTGGCGCTGATGGTGTCCGGCTGCGCATCTGAATCCGGGTCAGCCGCTCCGACTGGTGGTCCATCGACACAAACCGCGGCGACTTCCCCGGCGCAGGCATCACTTGAGAAGGGACAGTCGGTGAGTGGGGCCGCCATGGCCGGCCACATTCACAATCTCGCCTACGATGGCGAAGACCTGCTCATCGGAACGCACGAAGGATTGTGGAGCCAGCAGCCGGGCTCACTGCCCGAGCAACGCTCGCAGGATCCATTCGATGTCATGGGCCTCACCCTCGCCGAGGATCAATGGTTTGCCTCGGGCCATCCTGGCGAGGGCATGGACGCACCGGCAGACCTTGGCCTCATGGCGTCGTCCGATAGAGGCCAAACCTGGAAGGCCGTGTCGCTGAGCGGGGAGGTTGACTTCCATCGCCTGTCTGCGTCAGGCAAGGCGATCGTTGGCATGAGTGCGCACGATGGCCGGCTCCTGCGGTCGGACGATGCTGGCTCACGATGGACAGACCTCGGCACCCCAGGGCTGTTCGACCTGGCGATCAGCCCGTTGGATACCGCCGTCATTGTCGGTACGACTGAGGATGGCCCGGTACGAAGCAGCGACTCAGGCGTGAGCTTCCAGCCCCTTGCCGGTGCGCCGCTCCTGGTCCTCCTCACTTGGTCGGGGAGCACGCTGTATGGGGTTGACGTCGACGGAGGGATCCATCAATCGACCGACAATGGCACGACGTGGCTCCCGCAGGGATCCCTGACTGGCCAGGCAACGGCAATCGCAGCCAGCGGCAGCAAGATCGCAGCCCTCGTTGGTGACTCAATAGTGGAGTCAGTCGATGGCGGCGCGTCCTTCGTTGGCCGGATCACCGAGATAGCCCCGCACTAGCGCCGATCCACGATCAAAGATCCGGCCGGTCATCCCCTCCCGGCCCCCACAGCCATCTCATCCAGATTCCGGGCGGGTTAAACGAATGCCCGGGTTTCGAGCATGGATTCGTTCAGGCGGCCCGGAATCTGGGTGAAATGGCGGAAGGGGGTTGCTAGCCGACTCGCTCTTGGGTTGACAGGGTCGGATGCGTCCAGTCGCTCCACTTCAGCGCGATGGTCCGTCCCCTCGCCTTGAGCGATGCGGTGACGTTGCCCTCATCGTCCCAGCGAACCGTGCCGGATACCGGCAGGTCCTCGTAGAGCTTCACCTGGTTGAGCGTGAATTGGACGGTGTCATATCCGACCGCCTTCCAGGTGCCGCCTCTCAGCCCGTGCCCCTTGATCGTGCGCGAGTCAGGGCCGTTGCGCCAGCGGTCGAGGAGATCCGTGACGGTGCGTGCCGCTGCTACATCCGTGGTCACGCCCTGGCTCGTCCGCGGGTAACCGCTTACCAGGCGCACCGGCGGCTCATTGGCGGCGCATTCGCCACCAGCCCCGTCCACGACCGGTTGCGGTTCGGCGATGAACTCCTGCACCAGGCCATCGACGCACTCGTTTCCGGTGAGCCCGTGGGTGCCGCTCGCAACGACAATCTGCCGAGAGTTCGGGAACTGCGCTGCGACCATCGCCCCCTCGCGGACAGTCGTGACGAGGTCGAGATCCCCGGAGAGGACGAGTGTCGGCTGGTTTCCGTAGCCTCCACTCGGCGGGGTCGGGGGTTTGGACGGGTACCTCGCCGACACCGGCCAGTCCATGCAGGAATCCTGGTCCCACCAGTCCGTCGCCATGAATTCATCGACGGTGAAGGGTGCGTAGAGGCGGGCCTTTGCAACCCGGCCAGCAGCGATCGCTGCGCGCTGCTGGTCGTTTCGGGCGGCAGGTTGACTACTCATGTCGACGATCTGCGGGTAGTCCTGGCAGATGACGGCGTACATGAGGCCGTCATTGGCTTCAGTTGACCCGTCGCCCAGCGGCCGTGATCCCGACCCCTGCGACTCGTTGATGAGGCGCCCAAGTGGAAGCCAGTCGCCGGCAAGCGCAGCCCGAAGAGCAGCATCCACCCCGGAGTACGTGGTGCCTCCATAGCCGGCGTCGATGATCGTCTGGGCGAGGTCAGACGGAGTAATCGACACCTTTGACATGGATCCATCGGGGGCTGGGGCAGTCACGCGAACAGGGGATGTGCGGAGCATCTTCAAGACCCGGCTCAGGCGCGATGAGCTGCTCCCGCGGAACTTCGCGCAACTCGGCGCGCGACGGCAGGAACGGTTGAGGGCATCTGTGAGCGAGGGGCCGATGGTCTCGACCCACCCCTCTTCCCCGAAAACCGGGTAGGCGCTGTCGAGGAGGAGCGTGCGCGTGAGCTCTGGGTGTCGGCCGGCGAACACCTGCCCGAAGAAGGTGCCGTACGACACCCCGTAGATATTCGACGGGCCGAGTTGCAGGGCGTTGATCACGGCAGCGAGATCGTCAGCGGCAAGTGCCGTGCCGAAGAGATCGAAGCGATCACCGAGCTTGGCCGCGCACAGGCCAATTGACTCGCGCCAGGTTTCGCCGGTGTCGATCTCCTCGTCGCAGTCGACAGGCGCCGAAAGACCGGTGCCGCGCTGGTCCATGACGAGCATCCCGCGGGTCTGAAGCTCGTCACCGAACGGCTCCGCGAAATCAGTTCCGCTCGAAATGCCTCCCCATCCGGGCCCCCCTTCGAGGGCCACGATGGCGGACGTTGCACTCGAGCGCGGGGCGGCGGCGGCGGCGCGCGCTGCCCCGGTCGGGAGGGTGAGGACGAAGCCGACGTTTAAGGTGCCGGACTCGGGCAGGGCGGGATCCCATGGACGGGGCAGGGTGCCGCACCAGGCCTGCGATCCCTCGACCTCGACCGAATCGCAGGCGGTCAGGGTGAGCGCGCCGACGGTGAGCGCCCGCGGCTCGGCTGCGTTGGCCGAAGCAGGAACGCACAGCATGGCGGCGGCGATCACGCCGATAGAGGTCTGTCGCAGAGCCAACAGCGGCCGGTGCGATGCTCGTTTGCTGCCTACGAGGTCGCCCATGTCATCCCCTGCTCTTCGGTCGCTGAGCCGTGCTTGCGGAGTCCAAGACTATGCACGTGATCAAGGTCGCATCACGGATGCCTCTCGATCATCTGCCCAGAGCGCCTGCCCCGGATTAAAAGCGAAGACTGAAGGGGCAGTGCAGGCACAAGCGCCTGCATCCCTCCTCATGAATGCCGAGGTATTTCAGATGAGACGACGATCAATCGGAGTGGTCATCACCGCTCTCCTTATGGCAGCAGGACTCCTCGTCGCGGTGCCGAATCCGGCCTCGGCAACGGCGGCCAGTCTCGGGGCCACGACTTACACCGCGAATGCTGACAACATCGCTGGCTGGGACTGGGTTCGCAGCGCGGGCCAGAACGCCGTCTGGACTTTCGACCTCGCCGGGCTCTCGGGGGCTCGAAGCAGGTCTGCCTACCTGAATATCAGTGGCCTCGTCACGAACGGGGTGAATGGAGGCTCCGGCTACTCCGCGATGTCGGTGAAGTTCAACGCCACATGCGAGAGTGGTTCGCAGCTGCTCATTGCCAAGCTCGTCAACCCATTTCGGCCGACTGACCCCGTCAACTCGGGTGGCATTGGCTATGCGGCGTATGGGGCGAGTAGCTCATCAGTGAACCTGCCGAAGTTTGCCGGGTGCACGACACTGACGGTCACGGCGGCCTACCCCTTTACGAGTGGCCGGCATATCGCATTCAAGAAGGACGCACTGACCATCGGATTCAGCAAGTAGCGAATACCCGTCCTCTCAGCTGGTGAGCGCCCCGCGTACGACGCTCACCCCAGGGGGCAAACTGAAGTCAGCGTGCATGTCGGAGCCGAGTGCCCCGACCGCCAGCATTGTGATGGAGCCGGGGCTAGCCAGCCACACCTCGTAGTATCCAGCACCTGTCATGAGTCCGGGTACGTCGACGGAGAGGCGCTGGCCCTCCGTATCCATCGGACGCGACTGCCAAGGTGAGCGGTGGCCTGAAGAAAATCGTCGTGGAGCTCGGCGGCGATGCTGTTTCAGAGTTCGGCCGGTGGACGTACGAGACTGTCGCTGACCGCGACTGATCGTGCCACCGTCACCGTCCGAGTGAGGTTATCGAGACGTGATCGAGCGGGAGCGCACGCGGTGAGGTGCTGCGAT
>CALPZT020000154.1 GCA_943328365.2 Bifidobacterium breve
CAGGGAACATGTCTCACGATGATGATTCCAGCAGCCTGACGCTCGTTGTCCCCAGGTCGCGCGTTCGCGGTTCTCGTCCACAGGCCGGTGCTGTGTGCTGGTCGGCGAGCGCTGAACAGGGGAGGTTGTGCGCAAGGGGGGTGAGCGCATGAGACGGACGAGCGCGCTGGGTCGGTATGGCGAGGACGTGGCGACCCGCTATCTGGAGGGCCTTGGGCTGGTCATCGTCGAGCGCAACTGGCGATGCTCCGACGGAGAGATCGACATCGTCGCGCGGGATGGCTCGACCCTCGTCGTCGTGGAGGTGAAGACCCGAAGCTCGCTCGCGTTCGGCCATCCGGCCGAGGCGATCACGCCCCGAAAGATGCGTCGGCTTCGTCACCTTGCGTTCCGGTGGCTCACCGACCATGAGGTGCACGCCCCCTCGGTGCGACTTGATGCGATCTCGATCATCCAGGGTGTTTCGGGTGCTCCGTGCATTGAGCACATGCCGGGAGTCGGGTGATGAGCCTCGCCGAGGTGTGGGGCGTCGTCACGACCGGGGTTGCCGGAGTGATGGTGAAGGTCGAGGTCGATGTCGCTCAGGGTCTGCCCAGCGTAGGAGTCATTGGCCTAGCGGGAGCCTCAGTGACGGAAGCGCGCTGGCGGGCACGCTCCGCAATCGGCAATATCGGGGCCACCTGGCCGGCCGCACGCATCACGATCGGGCTCTCGCCCGCCGATCTGCCAAAGAGCGGCACGAGCCTGGATCTGCCGATAGCGGTTGGCGTTCTCGCCGCAACAGGGCAGGTTCCGGGCTCAGCGTTGCGCGACATCGCCTTCATCGGAGAACTCGGCCTCGATGGCTCAGTTCGGGAGGTGGACGGAGCACTCGCTGCCGCGATCGCGGCACATCGTCACGGGGTTGGCTCGGTCTGCATCCCGAGCGCAAATGCACGGCAGGTTCGCGTGATTCCCGGGCTTCGGGTCGTCGCCATCCGAGATCTCGCGCATCTCATTCGGGTGCTCCGAGGCGAGGTTGAGGTTGCGTCACTGCAAGGAGCGGACGAGACCGGGGCTGAACGCAACCTCGGCGACGAGTGCAGCGCTCGTCATGCAGGAGTGCCGTCCGGTGACATGCAGCCGGATTTCAGCGAGATCAGGGGTCACCCCTTCGCCAGGTTCGGACTTGAGGTGGTTGCGGCAGGCGGTCACCACTGCTCGATGGTCGGGCCTCCTGGCGTCGGCAAGAGCATGCTCGCCAACCGACTTCCGACGATACTGCCGGATCTTCCGATAGACATCGCCCTCGAGGTGACCGCGATTGCCTCGCTCGCCGGACAGTGGCCTGTGGAGCGAGGGCTCGTCCGGCGGCCCCTCCTGCAGGCCCCGCACCATTCGTCCTCGCCTGCGGCGATCCTCGGGACCTCGAAGGGTCGGCAGAGCATTCCCGGCGCCCTGAGCCTCGCGCACCATGGAGTCCTCTTCCTCGATGAAGCCCCTGAATTCAGCCGGCCGAGTCTTGAGGGCCTGCGTCAGCCGATGGAGTCCGGCGTTATCACGGTCATGCGGGCTGCTGCGTCGGCGACCCTGCCGGCCCGCTTCCAGCTGATTCTCGCCTCGAATCCGTGCCCCTGCGGACTCGCCGTTGGCCGTGGGGATGCGTGCACATGCTCGCCGATGGCCCGACGTCGTTACGCCGAGCGGCTCTCGGGGCCGCTGCTCGACCGGATCGACGTCCGGCTCTCGCTGCCCAAGCCGTCAGCCACGGACCTCGCAAGCGCACCCGCAGAGTCGAGCGCCGAGATCCGCGAGCGGGTTCTTGTCGCTCGAGCGAGGGCAGGCAAGCGCTTCGAAGCCGAGTCCTGGTCTCTCAACGCGCATGTGCCAGGGACAGCGCTCCGGCAGCGCTGGCGTCCCACGCCGGAGGCAGAGTCGCTCATTCGATCCGCTGAGCGCACAGGTATCAGCCTGCGCAGCGCTGACCGGCTCCTGCGCATCGCCTGGACCGTGGCGGATCTTGCCGGTGCTGCCTGCCCGAATGCCGAGCACGTGGCAGCGGCGATGGGCCTGCGCGGTGTCGATGTGCCGGGTGGGTCATGAGCAGGGGTGCATGTTCGAGCGAGCGAGAGGCGCTCATCGCCTTCGCGCACGTCGTCGAACCCGGTGATGCGCGGATCGGCGCGCTCATCGATCGCTGGGGTGCCCTGGGACTTGTCGATCGACTGTCGTCGGGTGACATCGGCATTCGCGAGCAAGCAGCCATGAGAGCACGGATTGCCCGCGTCGATCCCTGCGAGGCCGAAGCCGCGGCACACGCCATAGGCGCCCGCATCATCGTGCGCAGCGATCGCGAATGGCCGACTCAGCTCGATGACCTCGGTGCCGCCCGGCCGCTTGCAATATGGGCTCTCGGTGCCGCGAACCTGCGGCTCACTGCGCTGCGTTCGATCGCGGTGGTCGGTGCGCGCGCCGCAACGGCGTACGGGGAGGCGATCTGCCGTGACTGGTGCGCGACCTTGTCCGAGCACTCGTTCACCGTCGTCTCGGGCGGCGCGTACGGCATCGATGCGGCCGCGCACCGCGCGACCCTCTCGGTGGGTGGGATGACCATCTGCGTGCTGGCCAGCGGGGTCGACACTCCCTATCCGCGCGCGCATGACGCACTGCTTGCTCGTATCGCTGACGAGGGCCTCGTCATCAGTGAATCCCCGCTCGGCCAGGATGTCCGGCGGCAGCGATTCCTCACGCGTAATCGACTCATCGCCGCCCTGACCCGGGCGACACTCGTCGTCGAGGCGGCAGTTCGATCGGGCACCACCTCGACTGCCAATTCGGCGATTGCCCTCAATCGACCGGTCCTTGCCGTGCCCGGCCCGGTGACGTCCGTCATGTCGGGCGGATGCCACAAGCTCGTGCGCGAAACGGAGGCCATGCTGGCATCACGTGTCGAGGACGTGCTCGAGGTTATCGGTGAGCTCGGAGAGTTCATCGGACCTAGCCCTGAGCGACGCTCGCTCGACGACCTCTCGCCGAGTCAGGCCAGGATCCTCGATGGGATCCCGGCCAGGGGAGTGATCGGGATCGATGATCTGGTGCTCGATTCCGGGTTGAGTGCATCGGAGGTATCGGGCGCGCTCTCGGTGCTCGGCATCCTCGGGTTCGTCCACGAGCAGGCGGATGGCTGGCGGCTGGCCCGGCGAGGGTGAGCCTCCGGGCGCGCCTCATGCCCTGGACCGACAGTGATTGCCACGATGGGGGCATGGAACACCCGGCGATAGAGCTGCCGCGCGCACTGAGCTGCGCAATCGCGGACTTCGCGGTTCACGTTCGTGATGAGCGCAATCGCAGCGAGCACACTGTTCGCGCCTACCTGGGCGATGTTCGATCGCTGCTCCTGTTCGTGGCGGCGCGCGGCTGCGAGGGACCCGAGTCGATCACGTTGGCCGACTTGCGGGCCTGGCTCGCGACGATGCACGGAGCCGGCCAGTCACGGGCGACCATTGCACGCAGGGCCGCGTCGGCCCGAGCGTTCACCGCCTGGTGCCTGCGCAGGGGCCTTGCACCCATTGACCCCGGGCAGCGACTGGCGAGCCCGAGGGTGTCAAAGCGGCTGCCGGTCATTCTCGACACCGAGCAGGCGGGCCGGGTCATGGACGCTGCTGCGGTCATGGCCGATGACGGAGATCCCGGTGCCCTGAGGGATAGGGCGATCATCGAACTGCTGTACGCGACGGGGATCCGAGTCGGGGAGCTGTGCTCAATCGACGTAGGCGACCTCGATCTTGATTCGAGAACGGTGCGAGTGCTTGGCAAAGGCAGCAAGGAGCGGGTCGTGCCCTTCGGCGTTCCCGCCGCAATTGCGGTTCGCGAGTGGATCGGGGTTCGAGACAGGCTCGCGGGAAATGGACCCGCCCTGTTCGTGGGCAGCAGGGGCGCACGAATCGGTCAGCGGGCCGTTCGCACCATCGTCGAGCGAATCACCATCGACGCGGGGGGCCCTCGTTTGGCCCCGCATGGACTTCGTCACACGGCGGCAACCCATGTCCTTGAGGGCGGGGCTGATCTGCGCGCGGTCCAGGAACTGCTCGGTCACGCCTCGCTGGACACCACCCAGCGATATACGCATGTGTCAGTCGAGCGTCTGCGGGCAACGTTCGCGCAGGCGCATCCGAGGTCGGAGCTCCCCGAGTAGCGGCCAGCGAGGTCGATCGGCTCATGAGCGGCTTGAGCACGGCCGTGGGTCGCGGGAGGATTGCGAGCGGATCGATGTAGCCGAACGGTCCGCGCACCCCGAGGTGGAGGCAGCGTCCGGCGCAGTGCCCGCCTGAACCGGCTGGCAACCGCGCGATCCAACCGATGGCCTCGCCGGCGGACACCTCGTTGCCGGCACGGAGCATCGATTCGACCGGCTGGTACGTCGAACGCAGCCCGGCGTCTGGGTGCTCGATGGCGACCACGGGGGTTCCGGCCACCAAGCCGACGAAGGCGACCTGACCGGCCCCGATGGACGCGATGACATCACCCGGTGCTGCTGCGATGTCGATGCCTCGGTGGCCGCGGCTCCACTCCTGCTCCGGCGGGTCGAACCGGGCCGTGAGGTGGGCTGGCGCGATGGGCCAGGACCAGAGGACTGCCATGAGAAGGGGAGTGAGCCAGGTCATTCGAGCAGGATGGGCGACCGCCACGTTGATCGCAGCAGGGCCGATCGCAGTGGTGGGCTGGGTCCGATAGTCGTGCCGCCTGTGGATAGTCGTGCCGCCTGTGGATAGTCGTGCCGGCTGTGGATAGTGGCGAAGACGTGGCCTCGGGCGGTGAGCACCTGGTGAACGGTGAGCACCTGGTGATGGGCAGGCGCCCGGACGGTCTAGACTGGCGCCATCCCGGTCACAAGACGGGGAAATTCGCACGCCCCAAAGCCGGTCGGTGTTCTTGCACTCGGTGTTCCTTGCACCGAAAGCCCCGACCAGCCCGGGTTCGCACGGTCCCGCTTTGGCGGGTGCGGGCTCGGCGGAGCGTCAGGGGCATCGGCCAACCGGCCAGATGCCAACGAACCGGCGCGCGCCGGCAAGCCGGCGCGACTTGAAGGAGTCAACACCATGGCCGTCGTCACAATGCGCCAGCTGCTTGAAAGCGGTGTCCACTTCGGACATCAGACCCGTCGCTGGAACCCGAAGATGAAGCGCTTCATCATCACCGAGCGCAATGGCATCTACATCATTGACCTTCAGC
>CALPZT020000155.1 GCA_943328365.2 Bifidobacterium breve
AACAACGTCCTGGCCTGTGATTGTTGCCTGCACCCCAGCCGGAACCGGGATCGGCAGACGCCCAATACGTGACATCCTCGAACTCCTTTCCGACTACCAGACGTAGGCGAGGACTTCTCCGCCTACACCCTTGCTATGTGCCTGTCGGTCCGTAAGCAGACCACCAGACGTGGACAGGATTGCAACCCCGAGCCCGCCGAGCACGCGCGGGATCGTCGTGCTCTTCGCGTACACACGAAGACCTGGCTTCGACACGCGACGAAGCCCGGCAATTGAGCGCTCCCGCGACGGGCCGTACTTCAACTTCAGGGTGAGCGTCTTGCCGACGACATCATCAGATGCCGACCAGCCAGCGATGTAGCCCTCGCGCTGCAGGATCTCGGCAATACTCACCTTGATCTTCGAGTGCGGCATGGTCACGCTGTCGTGATACGCGGAGTTCGCATTGCGCAACCGCGCAAGCATGTCCGCAATCGGGTCTGTCATAGTCATCTATTGGCCTACGGCCTTCCTCGGTGTGGTTTCCAGCCCGCTGTTGCGAACCGGACCTGCAACGTCGTTGGTTACCAGCTGCTCTTTGTGACGCCCGGCAGTTCGCCGGCATGTGCCATCTCACGAACGCAAATCCGACAGAGGCCGAACTTGCGATAAACCGCGTGGGGCCGTCCGCACTTGTTGCAGCGGGTGTAGCCCCTCACCTTGAACTTCGGCTTCTTCAGCTGCTTTTGGACGAGCGCTTTCTTCGCCATGTGACTCAGGCCTCCTTGAACGGGAATCCGAGAAGGCGAAGCAGTGCGCGCCCTTCGTCATCATTCGATGCGGTCGTGACGATCGTGATGTCCATGCCCCGGACACGGTCGATCTTGTCCTGATCGATCTCATGGAACATCGACTGCTCATTGAGACCGAAGGTGTAGTTGCCCTTGCCGTCGAACTGCTTCGGGGACAAGCCGCGGAAGTCTCGAATACGCGGCAGTGCAATCGACAGCAGTCGATCGAGGAACTCCCACATTCGATCGTTGCGCAACGTGACATGGCAACCGATCGGCTGACCTTCACGCAGCTTGAACTGGGCGATGGACTTCCGGGCCTTCGTCACCTGCGGCTTTTGACCGGTGATCTCCGTCAGATCCCTGATCGCACCCTCGATGAGCTTGGAGTCGCGAGCTGCCTCACCAACACCCATGTTCACGACGACCTTGGTCACCCCGGGAACCTGCATGATGTTTCCGAAGGAGAACTCACCCATCAGGGACGGGACGATTTCAGCGCGGTAGCGCACCTTCAGGCGCGGAATCTCGCGCTCAGTCGTTGCTGTAGCCATGTCAGATGTCCTTACCGGTGCGGCGAGAGATGCGCACGCTGCGCTCTGCTTCGTAGGTGGAGCCGTCGGGACGACGCTTTTCGACCCTCTCCTTGCGGAAGCCGATGCGCGTCGGCCGACCATCCTCTGGATCGATGATCATGACGTTCGACACGTGAATCGGTGCCTCGGTCGTGATGATCCCACCGGTCTTCGCACCGCGAGCGTTCTGCCCGATCTTCGTGTGCTTCTTGATCCGGTTCACACCCTCGACGATCACGCGCTCGACCTCGGGGATCACCTCGATGACCTTGCCCTTGACGCCACGGTCCTTACCCGAGATGACCTGGACGAGGTCACCCTTCTTGATGCTCAACTTCGGCATGACTACAGCACCTCCGGAGCGAGCGAAATGATCTTCATGAACTTCTTCTCGCGAAGCTCCCGGCCCACCGGGCCGAAGATGCGGGTACCGCGAGGCTCGCCATCACCCTTGAGGATGACTGCTGCGTTCTCGTCAAAGCGGATATACGAACCATCGGGACGACGACGCTCCTTGCGCGTGCGCACGATGACCGCCTTCACGACCTCACCCTTCTTCACACCCCCACCGGGGATTGCATCCTTGACCGTGGCCACGATGATGTCGCCGATACCGGCGTAGCGTCGACCCGAACCGCCGAGCACGCGGATGCACAAGATCTCCTTGGCACCCGTGTTGTCGGCGACACGTAGTCGCGACTCCTGCTGAATCACTGCATTCTCCTGATCGTCTGCCGGTTCTCGTGTTAGAGCCTGGCGGAACTACTTACTTGGCCTTTTCGAGGATCTCAACGACGCGCCAGCGCTTCGTGGCTGACAGTGGGCGAGTCTCCATAAGCAGCACTCGATCACCGATTGCGGCGGTACCGGCTTCGTCGTGTGCCTTGAGCTTGCTTGTCCGGCGCACAACCTTGCCATACATCGGGTGCTTGAAGCGATCCTCGACCGCTACCACCACGGTCTTCTGCATCTTATCGCTGACCACCAGACCCTCGCGGGTCTTGCGGTATCCGCGCTTGTCTTCCACGCCTGCCTCTTTCGCACTCATGCTGCGCCACCCTCGAACGAGGTGATGCCCAGCTCACGCTCACGCAAGATCGTGTAGATCCGCGCGATGTCCTTGCGCACGGCGCGTAGCCGGCCATGATTCTCGAGCTGACCCGTCGCGCCCTGGAACCGAAGGTTGAACAGCTCTTCCTTCGCCTCGCGCAACTTCGCAACCAGCTCCTCGTTATCGAGGTTGCGCAATTCGCCAACCTGCGTTCCTGCTGACATTTAGTCCTCACCTGCTTCTTCACGACGAACGATGCGGCACTTCATCGGGAGCTTGTGCATGGCGCGGGTGAGCGCGGCGTGCGCAATCTTCTCGTCCGGGTAGGACAATTCGAACATCACTCGGCCCGGCTTGACGTTGGCGATCCACCACTCGGGTGAACCCTTACCCGAGCCCATGCGAGTTTCCGCAGGCTTCTTTGTCAGCGGACGGTCCGGGTAGATATTGATCCACACCTTTCCGCCACGACGGACGTGACGGGTGATCGCGATACGCGCCGACTCGATCTGCCGGTTCGTTACGTAGGCCGGCTCGAGGGCCTGAAGCCCGAACGTGCCGAAGGTCACCTTCGTTCCGCCCTTGGCGACACCACGACGAGTTGGATGATGCTGCTTGCGGTGCTTGACCCTGCGTGGAATAAGCATGGATCAGGCCTCCTGTCCTTCAGTAACGGTCGTTGCCTCAACGAGTGCCTCGACGAGCACGGGGGCTTCAGCAGCAGGAACGGTCGACGCCTCGACGGCACCCTCCGCATCCTCGCGCGGTCGACGGGGACGCGCCGGTGCGGCTGTGCCCCGCTGGCCCAGGCGAACGGCCGCGGCGGCAGCCTCGCGTTCCGCCCGTGTGCCAAGCGCCTGCCCCTTGTAGATCCACACCTTCACTCCGATGCGACCGAACGTCGTGCGCGCCTCGTAGAACCCATAGTCAATATCGGCTCGCAGCGTGTGCAGCGGAACGCGGCCTTCGCGATAGAACTCGGTGCGAGACATCTCCGCGCCGCCGAGACGACCGGATACCTGAACCCTGATGCCGAGTGCGCCACTCTTCATCGTGCTCTGCATGCCCTTGCGCATCGCACGACGGAACGACACCCGACTGCTCAACTGCTCAGCGATCCCCTGGGCGACAAGCTGCGAGTCCATCTCAGGGTTCTTCACCTCAAGAATGTTCAACTGCACCTGCTTGCCGGTGAGGACCTCAAGGTCGCCACGGATCCGATCGGCCTCGGCACCTCGGCGACCGATGACGATCCCCGGGCGTGCAGTATGGATATCAACCCGCACGCGGTCACGAGTGCGCTCGATTTCAACCTTCGAGATCCCGGCGCGCTCCATGCCCTTCGAGAGCAACTTGCGGATCTGGACGTCCTCCTGGACGTAATCGCGGTAGCGCTGTCCCTGCTTCGAGGAGTCGGCGAACCAACGCGATGCGAAGTCCGTCGTGATTCCGAGGCGGAAGCCGTGCGGATTTACTTTCTGGCCCACGGTGTCAGTCCTTCGTCTCGGTCGTCGACGCAGCTGGCGTGTCTGTCGACTTCGCCGCTGCCTTCTTCGTGGTCTTCGAAGCCGGAGCTTCGGAAGCCTTCTTCGCAGGAGCCTTCTTGGCTGCCGGAGCGTCAGCAGGCTTCTTCGCCGCAGCCTTCTTGGCAGCCGGCGGCGCCGCCGCCACCGCTGCCTTCTTCTCGGGAGCCTTGGCGGCCGGCGCCTTCGTCTCCTTCGAAGCGTCAGCGGCTGCCTTCTTCGAGACCGGCTTCACCGCGATAACTTCACGTCCGTCGGACACAACGACCGTGATGTGACTGCTGCGCTTGCGGATTCGGTATGCGCGCCCCTGGGCTCGCGGTCGAATGCGCTTTTGCGTCGGGCCCTCGTCGACGAAGGCGGCACTGATCACCAGTGCGCGAGCATCCATCGCGTAGTTGTTCGTCGCATTGGCGATTGCGCTGGCCAGCACCTTGCCGATCGGCTCACTTGCCGCCTGCGGTGCAAACGTCAACACCGCTTGGGCGTCGCCGGCGTTCATCCCTCGAATGAGGTCGATGACGCGGCGCGCCTTCATGGGCGTGACGCGGACGTACCGCGCTTGGGCCCTGGCTTCCATCGCTTTCCCCTTGCTCTTTGGTTGGTGCTTGCTCGTTGTCGGTGCCTGGTGAAACTCCGTGCCTGCCGTCATGCGACGGCTCGCCATGGCTTAGCGGCGCTTGGCCTTGCGATCGTCCTTCACGTGCCCTCGGAAGGTCCGCGTCGGGGCGAACTCGCCGAGCTTGTGCCCGACCATGTTCTCCGACACGAACACCGGGACATGCTTGCGTCCGTCGTGAACCGCGATCGTGTGACCGAGCATCGCCGGGATGATCATCGAACGGCGCGACCAGGTCTTGATGACGTTCTTCGTTCCGGCCTCGTTCTGGACGTCGACCTTCTTGAGCAGATGGCCGTCGACGAACGGGCCCTTCTTCAGACTGCGAGGCATCTCGGGTTCCCTTAGCGCTTCTTGCCGGTCTTGCGACGGCGGACGATGAACTTGTCGCTGGCCTTATTGGCCTTACGGGTGCGACCCTCGGGCTTACCGTTCGGATTGACAGGGTGACGACCACCAGAGGTCTTGCCCTCACCGCCACCATGCGGGTGGTCAACAGGGTTCATTGCCACACCTCGAACGCTCGGGCGCTTGCCCTTCCAGCGCATGCGGCCGGCCTTGCCCCAGTTGATGTTCGACTGCTCGGCATTGCCAACTTCGCC
>CALPZT020000156.1 GCA_943328365.2 Bifidobacterium breve
CGCGGAACAGGACCGCGACTGTCACAAGCGCGGCAAGCGTGACGAGCATGAGCACGGCACCCGGCCAGGCTTCGGTCCCCGCGTCGCCGCCCATCGTGATCATCGCCGCGAACACCGCGATGATCGAGCCGAGGGCCAGGCCGAGCGCCCGGGGCTTGACGATGCCGCCCCACGCGAGCAGGAACCATGCGACGCCGACGCCCCACGCCATCGCGCCTGGAAGTGACGAGGGTTCAATCGTCCCTTCCGGACTCGGGAGCATCGCAGCACCGGTGGCCGCTGCCGCGACGAGGCTGATGATGAACGCGACGTGCTGAAGGGGCTGGCGGTGGAGGAACCACAGGATGCCCGCCACCGGGAGGGTGAGGCCGGCGACGAACAGGCCGAGGCGCTCGTCGGTGAGATCGAGGTACTCGTCCCCGGTGAATGCGAGTAGGCCGGCCCATCCCATGGTCGCGCCCAGCCAGAGGACAGACCTGAGCCTGATGCCCGGGCCGCCGAGCGACTGCGGCACGACAATGCCGGCCAGGAGCAGGAGCACGGATACGGCGCCGATGGTCGACAGTCGCACAGGGACGCTGAAGTCCTCCCAGAACTGACTGACGACGAGGATGATCGCGGTGAGGATGATGACGCCGCCGAGGTAGCCGAGCGCCTCGATGAGCAGCGAGGTCCGGTGCTCGGGGTGCGGGGGCGCACTTACCTCGAGGTGCGCGGGGGCAGCGTCTGCGCCCAGCGCTCGAACTGACGGCGACTGCCCTAGACGCGATTGCAGGTCCGACCGCATTGCCTCGGCCTGCTCTGCCGTGATGATGCCGTCGGTCAGCCACTTGTCGATCGAGTCGCGCAGGTCATCCGGGGCAATGAGGCCACCGGCCTGCTCCATCGGGTTCTTGTCCATCTCCCCAAGGTGCCCTTGCATGGCGCGAGGGCCAAGGGCCCTTGGTCATCACGCTGGCGACCGAGCGGCCTCAGAACTCAATGGATGGTCAGGCGACGAGCACCCCGGTGAGGAGCAGGATGATGAGGAGGAGTCCGAGGGCGATTCGGTAGATGACGAAGGGCAGGTATGACCGGGTCGTCACCCAGCGCAGGAGCCAGGCGATGACAGCGAAGCCCGTAACGAATGCGATGACGGTCGCCAGGATCGTGGGACCCCATTCAACGGTCGGGTCGCTGCCAATCTTCGTCGCCTCGTAGAGCCCGGACGCGACGACTGCCGGGATCGCGAGGAGGAAGGCGTACCGAGCCGATGCCTCGCGGGTGTAGCCGAGCGCGAGGCCGGTCGAGATCGTGGCGCCGGAGCGCGAGACTCCGGGTATGAGCGCGAGGGCCTGGCCGAGTCCGAACAGGATTCCGTCCTTCGCGTTGAGATTGGCGAGTGCGAGGCGGTGACGTCCGAGGGCATCGGCCACGCCGAGGATGATGCCGAACCCGATGAGCGTGCCCGAGACGAGCCAGAGGTTCCGTGCTGCCGTCTCGATCTGATGGGAGAAGATCAGCCCGATCACGGCGATGGGGATGGTACCCACGATGATGTACCAGCCCATCCGGGCGTCGATGCCCGATCGCAGGGCCGGCTTGAACAGCGATTGCGCCCACGCCGAGATGATGCGGGCTATGTCTCGGCGGAAGAAGACGATGACCGCGAGCTCGGTGCCGATCTGGCTGACCGCCGTGAACGCGGCGCCTGGATCCTGCCAGCCGAGCAGCTGGCTCACGACGAAGATGTGCGCGCTCGACGAGATGGGCAGGAACTCGGTGATGCCCTGCACCAGCCCGAGGATGATTGCCTCGAACCAGGAGATCGGAACCATCAGGTGGCGAGCCCCGACTCGTCGAGGATCTCGCTCATCGTGACGAGCGCTGCGAGCCGCTCATCGAGGCTCTGGGCGCTCGGGGTGATCGTGAGGGTCGTGACCCCTGCCTCGGCGTAAGCGGCGAGGCGGTCGCGAACCCGTTCGCGCGGGCCGATGAGCGAGGTCTGGTCGATGAATCCGAGCGGCACCGCGCCAGCAGCACCCCGGTAGTCCTTCGACATGTACTTCGCCTGGATGTCGTCGGCCTCGGCCTCGAAGCCCATGCGGGAGGCGAGCTGGGTGTAGAAGTTCATCTCCTTGCTGCCCATGCCGCCGATGTAGAGCGAGGCATAGGGGCGGATCGTGTTCGCGCACTGCTCGATGTCGTCGCCGAATGCGACGGGAACGGACGGCACGACATCGAAGCCGTCGAGGGTGAGCCCGGCCCGCTCGCGGCCGGCCGCGATATGCGCCATCGAATCGGCCGCCTGCTCCGGGGAGAAGAAGATCGCGAGCCAGCCATCGGCAATCTCGCCGGCGAGCTCGAGGTTCTTGGGGCCGATCGCTGCGAGGTAGAGGGGAATGCGCTCGCGCACGGGATGCACGGTGAGGGTGAGGGCCTTGCCGGGGCCGTCAGGCAGCGGGAGGGTGAAGAACTCACCGTCGAAGGTCACCCGCTGGCGGGCGAGTGCCATCCGGACGATCGAGACATACTCGCGGGTGCGCTGAAGCGGCTTGGTGAAGCGAACACCGTGCCAGCCCTCGGAGACCTGCGGCCCTGAGACGCCGAGGCCGAGACGGAAGCGGCCGCCGGAGAGGCTGTCGAGGGTGGCTGCAGTCATGGCGGTGTTGGCGGGCGTGCGTCCGGGGATCTGGAACACAGCGGAGCCGACATCGATCTGTGTCGTCTGAGCTGCAATCCAGGTGAGCACGGTCGCGGCATCCGAGCCATAGGCCTCGGCGGCCCATACGACGGAGTAGCCGATTCGGTCGGCCTCCCGTGCGAGCTGCAGGTTGTCGGCGTCATTTCCGGCGCCCCAGTATCCGAGATTCACGCCCAAGCGCATGTGTGCCTCCTTTTGGTGAACGTGAGCCTATGCCCAAGGGCGGCTGCGGACGAGTACCGTGCCGTCATGGAGCAACGACCCCTCGGACGATCGGGCCTGTGGGTTGGTCGCCTTGCCCTGGGGACGATGTCGTGGGGGCGCGGAACCGACGAGTTCGACGCTCGCGACCAACTCGCTGCCTTCCTCGATGCCGGCGGCACCCTCATTGATACCGCCGATGTCTACAGCGATGGCATAGCCGAGCAGATGCTCGGCGAGTTCCTCGAGGAGTTCGAGGCGCGCGACAGCGTCGTCATCGCGACGAAGGCCGGCTCCAAGGCCGGGCGCGAGCGACGGTTCGACACCTCGCGGTCCCACCTTCTCCGCAGCCTTGACGAATCGCTCGTGCGACTGCGCACCGACCATGTCGATCTGTGGCAGTTGCATGCCTGGGACCCGATGACCCCGATGGACGAGACTCTCGCCGCCGTCGACGAGGCCGTTCGCGCCGGCAAGGTGCGCTACGCGGGCATCTCGAACTACTCCGGGGGCCAGGCGGCCCGCGCCGCGACCTGGCAGCGGGCAGTTCCCGGCCGCGCACCCATCGTTGCCGCCCAGATGGAGTATTCGCTGCTCGAGCGCGGGATCGAGCGCGAGATCATCCCGGTGGCCGAGTCGCTCGGGTTCGGCATACTGCCGTGGTCGCCGCTGGGGCGCGGGGTGCTCACCGGCAAGTACCGGCATGGGATGCCGAGCGATTCGCGCGGCGCGAATGCCGAGACCGCGGGCTGGGTGCAGGCCTATCTCGACGAGAGGGGCCGGCGGATCGTCGACGCCCTCGCGATCGCCGCCGACGGGCTGGGGGCCTCCCCGACCGAGGTCTCGATCGCCTGGCTCCGCGATCGCCCCGGGGTCGTCGCGCCGATTCTCGGAGCCCGCACGAACAACCAGCTCATGGCGGCGCTTGCCGCCGAGGAGCTCGAGCTGCCCGACCAGATTCTGCAGGCGCTCGATGAGGTCTCGGCGCCGGCGCTCGGCTACCCCGAGGCAGGCTGGGCTCAGCAGCACTAGCGATCACGGTCGAGACCGGGCGGAGATGGGAGGATTCATGCGGCAGCAGCCAGCGGAGAAGCTCTGGGAATACAAGGAATTATCAGTTCCCCGTGACGTGAGCCGCGAGACCACCCGGCTCTATCTCACCCGCATTGCCGAGACCGATCACTGGGAGCTCGACCGGCTTCACATCTACCCGGACGGGCGCAAGAAGGTGTGGCTGCGCAGGCGGATCTACAAGGTCGTGCGGACCGCCTGACCGAAGGGAGAGGGCGGGCTCAGCAGGCTCGAAGGAATCGGTCGAGCACCCGGACCCCGAACCTCAGGCCGTCGACGGGCACCCGCTCGTCGACTCCGTGAAACAGGCGCCAGTAGTCCATGCCGGCCGGCAGCTGCAGGGGTGAGAAGCCGTAGCAGGCAATGCCGAGCGTCGAGAACGCCTTCGCGTCGGTGCCGCCGGAGATCATGTAGGGCACTGCCCTCGCAGCACTGTCCTCGGCCCGCAGGACCGACGCCATGAGATCGACGGTCGCGGTGTCGAATGGCGCCTCGATCGCGATATCGCTCACCTCGGTCTCGATGACGATGCCGTCGCCCACGAGCTCCCTGATGGTCACGTCGAACTCCTCCTCGAAACCGGGCAGGACCCGGCCGTCGATGGCCGCTGATGCCTCGGTCGGGATGACGTTGTGCTTGTAGCCAGCCTCGAGCATCGTGGGGTTCGCCGTGTTCTGCAGGGTCGCGCCGACGAGGGCCCCGAATGTGCCGAGGGTGCGCACGATCTCCTCGACCCCTTGGCCCGTGACGTCGAACCCGTAGGCCTCGCCGAGCTCGTCAAGGAATCGGTCGACAGTCTTCGTACGGCGAACCGGCCAGACGTGATTGCTCACCGCGGTTACCGCAGCGCATAGGGCCGTGATGGCGTTGTCGTCATGGATCATCGACCCGTGGCCCGCGCGGCCGGCGGCCCGAAGCCGCAGCCAGCGAATGCCCTTCTCGGCCGTCTGGATGGGATAGAGCCGCAGGTCGTCGCGCACGGTGAGCGAGAAGCCGCCAACCTCGCCAATCGCCTCGGTCACCCCTTCGAAGATGTCAGGGCGATTGCGGACGAGCCATTGCGACCCGTGCCGCATGCCCGCCTCCTCGTCGGGGAGGAACAGCACGACGACCTCGCGGCGAGGGCGGATGCCGGTACGGCCCCAGCC
>CALPZT020000157.1 GCA_943328365.2 Bifidobacterium breve
CTCACGACAGCGCGCATCGCCGACATCGCCCAGGCCCTCAGGGATGTCGCCGGCCTGCCCGACCCGGTGGGCGAGGTCATTCGCGGCTACACCCTCCCCAATGGCCTGCAGGTGCGTCAGCTGCGCGTGCCGCTCGGCGTCGTCGGCATGATCTACGAGGCCCGTCCGAATGTCACCGTCGATGCCGCGGGCCTGTGCCTGAAGAGCGGCAACGCTGCGCTTCTTCGCGGGTCCTCCTCCGCCGCGTCGAGCAATGAGGCCCTCACCGGCATCATGCGCGACTCCCTCGTCGCGTCGGGACTTCCTGCCGATGCCATCCAGATGGTGCCCGGCGAGACCCACGAGTCGGTGAAGTACCTCATGACGGCGCGCGGCCTCGTCGACGTCCTCATCCCGCGCGGCGGCGAGTCGCTCATCAGGAGCGTCGTCGACAACTCGACGGTCCCGGTTATCGAGACAGGGGTCGGCAACTGCCATATCTACGTCGACAAGGACGCAGATATCGACAAGGCCATCGCGATCCTCCTCAACAGCAAGGCGCAGCGGGTGAGCGTCTGCAATGCGGCCGAGACCCTCCTCGTTCACCGCGAGATCGCCGAGGCATTCCTGCCCCGGGCGCTCGCGGCCCTTCGTGACGCGGGCGTGACGATTCATGGCGACGCCGCGTTCGAGGCGTATGCGCAGGAGACGGGGGGCGCCTTCAGCCCGGTGACCGATGACGACTGGGCTGCCGAGTCCTACTCCCTTGATCTCGCTGCCGGCGTCGTCGAGAGCATCGACGCGGCCATTGAGCACATTCGAACCTGGTCTTCGGGCCATACCGAGGCAATCGTCACCGACAGCCAGAGCGCGGCGCAGCGCTTCGTGGCCGGCGTCGACTCGGCCGCCGTCATGGTGAATGCCTCGACCCGGTTCACCGACGGCGGGGAGTTCGGGTTCGGCGCCGAGATCGGCATCTCGACCCAGAAGCTCCACGCACGCGGCCCGATGGGCCTCACCGAGCTCACGACGACCACCTACGTCGTCACTGGCGACGGTCACATCCGGCAGTAGCGACGTCCGCTCGGCTGCCGCCCGGTATCGAGTGACCGGAACGGATAGAGTGCTTCCAGCCGGGAGCAAGCGTTCGTGCCCGGACCAGCCGAAGGGAACATCATGAGCCTGATCCACGCCGCGGCAGTTCTGGCCAGCGAAGAGGCGGCAAACGCATCGCAAGGCGCGCCGGCCTATGTTGTCGGGCTCTTCGCCTTCGGCGTGCTCGTCGTTTGCCTCATCGTCACGATGATGATCAACGTCAACCGCTAGCGCGGCACCTGACCGAAGCCGACATGACCGCGCAGCGCATCGGGGTCATGGGCGGCACCTTCGATCCGATCCACCTCGGGCACCTGCGAGCGGCGTCTGCCGTTGCTGATTCCCTCGATCTCGACAGGGTCATCTTCGTGCCCGCGCGCGAGCCGTGGCATCGTGGCGAGCAGCCCGGCGCCAGCGCTGATGACCGGTTCGAGATGACGAGACTGGCCGTCGTGATCGATCCGCGGTTCGCCGTCAGCCGGGTTGACCTCGAGCGGCCCGGGCCGACCTTCACGATCGACACGCTTGCCGACCTCCAGGGCGCGAACCCGTTGGATCTGGCGTCATCTGGGGATGAGTGGTTCTTCATCACCGGGGCTGATGCCCTCGCCGGCTTCATGACGTGGCGTGATCCGCTCGGCATCCTCGAGCTCGCCCACCTCGTTGGTGTCACGAGGCCGGGCCATGCGCTTCAGGCGATTGAACTTCCGACCGGGTCATGCACGCTCGTCGAGGCACCTGGGCTTGATATCTCGTCGACGCAGGTGCGAGAGCGGGTGCGCGAGGGGGCAGATATCGCCGACCTGGTGCCCGGGCCAGTCGCCGACTACATCGCCGAACGCGGCCTGTATTCCAAGGGGGCGTCGTGAGCCGGGGTATCTGGCGAACGCGGGGTATCTGGCGAACGCGGGGTATCTGGCGAACGCGGGGTGGAGTGATCGCTGGCGTCGTCATCGTGCTGGTGCTCGGCACGAGTGCGGTCTTCTTCCTTCCTCAGGACCAGGCCCAAATTCACGTGGCCGCCACGGCGTCGGCACCGACAGTCGAGCAGTCCATTGCCCCGCTGCCCCCGTCCCAGCGCACGCTCCTGTTTCAGGTCACCGACAAGGACGGACTCGCCGTCGCGAATGTGCTGCTCGCCACCGGGGGAGCGGTGAATGGCGGCAGCCGGATCTACCTCTCGCCGATCCTCCTCGTGCCGACTCCGCTGCCCACGCCCCTTGAGGCGACCGTCGGGTCGTCCGACACCCTCCAGGCCCGCACCGGTGTGTCGATGGTCCTCGGTGTTCGCGTCGATGCCGCCGTTGCCTTCAATCGGCTCGCCCTGGCCGCCCTCGTCGACGCGGTGGGAGGGGTGCCGATCTCGGTGCGGGAGTCCGTGCGGGTCACTGATGCGGCTGGCCGAACGATCGAGAGTGTCGCCGTCGGTGACCGAACGCTGCCGGGGGTGAGTGCTGCGACCTACGCCCTCGCCCTGCAGCCGGGCGAGCAGCAGGCCGATCGAATGCGCCGGTTCGGCGAGGTCATGGAGCGGGTGCTGGCGGAGCTTCCCGATGATGTCGAGTCGATGCGGCAGTTGGTGCTGAGCCTGGGCTCGCTTGCGAAGTCGACGGCGACGAACGACGAGCTCGTCGACATTCTCATGCTCGTGCAGGCGGAGGCCGCGGCCGGGACGTCCGAACAGGTCGTCCTCCCGGTCACGACCCTGCGGTCGGGTCAGGCTGCAGTGATGCAGCGGCCGGAGGGCCCCGACCTCGTGGACTCCCTGCTCCCGGAGGCACGCCTGACACCGGGGGAGTCCAGGACGACCCGGGTGGTGCTCATCAGGGCAGGGGCGCCGACCGCCGCCGTTCTCGCTGCGACGGCTTCGCTGATCGAGGCCGGATTCACGGTCGTCGACGGCGGGCGGCGGCCTGGTGGCGAGACGAGGGTCGTCATCCCGGACGCTTCTGCGGAGTCGGTGTCCGCCGGAGCGGCGGTGGCCGAGTCACTCGGAGTGCCCGCATCGTCCGTTCGGATCGACGGCGGAGGCCGGTCGGTGGTCGATGTGGTCGTGCTGCTGGGCAAGGACCCGACGAACCTGTGAGAGGCTCCGGGTCAGGAACAACGACTGAAGGCGGATGACGTGACGGCAACACCCGAGGCAATCTCCCTGGCCATAGCTGCGGCCGAGGCGGCGGCGGACAAGATGGCGACCGACATCGTCGCGATCGACGTGAGCGAGCATGTCGTCCTCACCGATATCTTCGTGCTCTGCTCCGCCACGAATGAGCGACAGGTCAAGGGCGTCGTGGATGCCGTCGAGGAGCGCCTGCTCAGCCTCGGGTCGAAGCTGCTGCGCCGAGAGGGCGAGCGCACGAGCCACTGGGTGCTGCTGGATTTCGGCGATGTCGTCGTGCACGTCCAGATCGCCGAGGAGCGCATCCACTACGCCATCGAGCGGCTATGGAAGGACTGCCCGTTCATCGAACTGCCGGAGTCGGTGACAGCGCCCCATTCAATTCACGGTGACTGAGCCGATGTCGGCTCCCCGCAAGATCGTGTTCTGGCGGCATGGCCGCACGCCCTGGAACGCCGAGCAGCGGTTCCAGGGTCAGACCGACATTGATCTCGACGAGGTAGGCACCGGGCAGGCGGTGAGGGCCGCCGGCATGCTGGCGACCCTCGAGCCGTCGATGATCGTCGCCTCGGACCTGCTCCGGGCCCGGGCGACAGCAGCGCCACTCGCACGGCTCCTCGACCTCGAGGTGCACCTCGACGAGGGCCTGCGCGAGACCTTCGCCGGCGAATGGGAGGGGCTCACCAGACCGGAGCTCGAATCCGGCTATGGGGACCTCCTCGCTTCGTGGTCGAGCGGCGCTGACATCCGGCCCGGGCTGACCGGCGAGACTCGGCGGGAGGTCGCGGCCCGCATGACTGCCGCGGTCAACCGGGCACTCACGGATGTCGAGGCCGGGCAGGTGCTCGTCGTCGTGACGCACGGCGGCGCCGCGCGAGCCGGCATCGGGCAGCTGCTCGAACTGCCCGCCGAGCACTGGGCCGTGCTCGGAGTGCTCACGAACTGCTCCTGGTCGGTGCTCGTCGAGAACCTGTCGGGGCACGGGCCGCGATGGCGACTGCAGGAGTACAACGCCGGCACCCTGCCCGAGACTGCGCTGGCAGACGATCGCTGACCGGAGCCGTGGGGCCGGGATCAATGGACTCCGCGGAGACGATATGCTTTCCACTCCCGCGCTGAAGAGCGCATCGGGGCTGTGGCGCAGCTGGTAGCGCACCTGCATGGCATGCAGGGGGTCAGGGGTTCGAATCCCCTCAGCTCCACCGAGATTTCCCTCACGAAACGCCCCGTCCGCATCAGCGGACGGGGCTTTTTCTTGCTCTGGGACGGGTCGTACCCCAACTGATACCCCAACTGGGTTCGGGGCAGCGGTCAGGCCCATGGCCGACGTGAGCGAATCCATCGCCCGGCGGGCTGCGTCATCGGTCACGTGGCCGTACGTGTTGGCCGTCATCCGGATGTCGGCGTGACCGAGGAGATCGGCGACGGCCTTGAGGTTTACCCCCGCCTCGATCATGGCGGTAGCCGCGCTGTGCCTGAGTGAGTGCACGCCGACCGGGCGGGTGATGCCAACGCGCTGCGCGGACCGGAGGATCGTCCGAAGGGCGTTGCGCGGGTCCATCGGCAGCCCGAGTTCCGTCGTGAACACCAGGCCCCGACCCCTCCATTGGCTGCCGGCGATATGGCGCTCTGAGTCCTGCCGCACTCGTTGCTCCTCCAGCAATCCCACGAGTCCGTCGGATAGGGGGAGTGTCCTGCGGCTCTTGCTCGTCTTCGGGCTTGAGATCGTGACCTGGCCGCCGACCCGCGACAGGGTGTGCCGCACCCGTAACTGCTTGTTGCCGAGGTCGATGTCATCCCAGGACAACGTCAACGCCTCACCGCGTCGCAGTCCTGAAGCATCGCTCCAAACCGAACGGCCAGGCGTCCTTGCATGGCTCGTCCGAGGGCACGCCGACTATGTCCAGC
>CALPZT020000158.1 GCA_943328365.2 Bifidobacterium breve
ATGGCCGCGAAGAAGAAGCCGGTCGAGACCCTCACCGTTACCGAGGCCGGCCTTGACCCGTCGCGCGTCGGCGCGGGCGCGTCTTGGAGTGCGGTTGTCGATTTTGCGGCCCGGCCGGCGAAGGCTGCGGGCACCGTGGTGGCCGATGAGGGCGATGGCGGCGTGAAGATCGCCGACTTCCTCACCGGCCAGAAATTCATCTGAGCCCAATTCCGTTCCGAGCGCTCGCACGCCCCGAATACCCGCACACTTTCGAAGGAGTTGTTGATCATGGGTGAAATCCTCGTTCTCGTCGAGCAGGCCGACGGCGGCGTGAAGAAGGTCACGACCGAACTGCTCACGCTCGCTCGCAGTCTCGGCGAGCCGAGCGCCGTCTGGGTCGGCCCCGGCTACTCGGCCGCAGCAGAGGCAACGCTCGCGGAGTTCGGCGCAAACATCGTGTACGTGGCCGAGAGCCCAGAGATGGCCGCCCATCCCGTCGCACCCAAGGCCGAGGTCCTTGCGCAACTGGTGATCGAGAAGCAGCCGACTGCGGTGGTCGTGGCATCGACGGCCGATGGCAAGGAGGCTGCTGGGCGTCTGGCCGTTCGCATCGAATCCGGGGTCATCACGGATGCCGTGGCGATATCGCCGGACTTGGTGGCGACTCAGTCAGTGTTCGGCGGGTCAACGGTCGTGCACTCCCAGGTCACGAAGGGAACGCCGATCTTCACCGTCCGCCCCAATTCCACAGCCCCGGTCGCGGCTCCTGCTGCTGCGTCGAAGTCTGACGTGAGCATCACGCTTTCTACAGCGGCGACGAAGGCCGCTGTGACAGGGTCAACGGTCGCGACGAAGGGTGGTCGCCCGGAGCTTGCCGAGGCTGCCATTGTCGTGTCGGGCGGCCGCGGCGTCGGGTCACCTGAGGGCTTCGCCGTCATCGAGGCCCTGGCCGACAGCCTGCATGCCGCGGTGGGCGCATCTCGAGCCGCGACGGACGCAGGTTGGTACCCGCACCAGTACCAGGTCGGGCAGACCGGCAAGACGGTGTCGCCGCAGCTGTACATCGCCAACGGCATCTCGGGGGCCATCCAGCACCGCGCGGGCATGCAGACGTCCAAGACGATCATTGTGGTGAACAAGGATGCCGAGGCACCCATCTTCGAACTCGCGGACTATGGCGTCGTCGGGGATCTCTTCTCTGTCGTACCGCAGCTGACCGAGGAGATCGGGAAGCGATCCGCATAAGCGATCTCCCGCTACCATTGGGCCTTGTGACGCATCGGGCCTATCTGGACCATGCCGCGACCACGCCGATGATCCCTGCGGCGCGGGAGCGTTGGATGCAGGTGTCCGAGATGGCCGGGAACCCTTCGTCCCTGCACACTGCAGGCCGCTCGGTTCGGCAGGCCGTCGAGGAGGCGCGCGAGAGCATCGCCGCAGATCTCCGCACTCGCCCGAGCGCCGTCATCTTCACCTCTGGCGGAACCGAGTCGGACAATCTGGCGGTCAAGGGCCTGTTCTGGCAGCGGCGGGATCGGCTCGGCCAGCCCGCGCGAGTCCTGGCATCGTCGATCGAGCATCACGCCGTTCTCGATCCTGTTTCATGGCTCGGGACCCACGAGGGTGCGAGCATCGAGTGGCTCGGCGTCGACGCGCAAGGGCGGGTCAGCCCCGACGAAATCGAAGACCTTCTCCGCGCCGGTGATGTGGCCCTCTGCACTGTCATGTGGGCGAACAACGAGGTCGGAACCATCGAGCCGGTGGGGAGAATCGCCGAACTCTGCAGGGAAGCCGGAGTTCCGTTCCACACCGACGCAGTGCAGGCAGTCGGTCAGATTCCGGTGAATCTCTCGGAGATCGCCGCTCACGCCGTGACCATCAGCAGCCACAAGATCGGTGGCCCCTTTGGCGTCGGCGCACTCATTCTCGACCCCGCCCTGACCCTCACTCCGATCATGCACGGGGGCGGCCAGGAGCGAGATATTCGATCCGGCACCTTCGACGCACCCGCCATCGCGGCGTTTGCTGTCGCCTTGCACCACGCGGTCACTGGGCAAGCCGATCACGCAGCCCACGTCAGGGAGCTGCGTGATCAACTCGTGGCCGCCGTCCTCGCAGCTGTCCCCGGCACGGTCCTGAACGGCGCAAGCCTGAACGGTGCAAGCCGACTACCCGGCAATGCGCACTTCTCCTTCCCCGGGTGCGAGGGAGACGCGCTTCTCATGCTCCTTGACGCGGCGGGGATCGACTGCTCGACCGGATCGGCCTGCACCGCTGGGATTCCGGAGCCCAGCCACGTCCTGCTCGCCATGGGCGTCGACGAGCCGACAGCCAGGGCGTCGCTTCGCTTCAGCCTTGGCAGAGCGACCACGTCTGCCGACATCGATGCGGTGGTGAGAGCCCTTCCCTCGGCTGTTAATCGAGCCGCCAGAGCAGGCAAGCTCACCGCGAGGACACGGTCATGAGGATTATCGCGGCGATGTCGGGAGGCGTCGACTCGGCAGTTGCCGCAGCACGCGTCGTCGATGCCGGGCATGAGGTCGTGGGCGTCCACCTTGCCCTGTCGCGCAAGTCTCATGCGGATACTGCCGGTTCGCGAGGCTGCTGCACCCTTGATGATGCTCGAGATGCAAGGCGCGTGGCCGACATGCTCGGCATTCCCTTCTATGTCTGGGATTTCTCGGAGAGGTTCGCAGCGGACGTTATCGACGATTTCGTCGCCGAGTACGAGCGCGGTCGAACGCCCAATCCCTGCCTGCGCTGCAACGAGAAGATCAAGTTCAGCGCAGTCCTCGACCGAGCGCTCGCCCTGGACTTCGATGCAGTTGCGACCGGCCACTACGCGCAAATCGTCCAAGGCCCGAACGGTGCCGAACTCCATCGGGCCGCGGACCCGGAGAAGGATCAGTCCTACGTCCTCGGCGTCCTGCGAGCTGACCAACTTGAGCGCGCCATATTCCCCCTCGGTGCCGACCTCAAGCCCGCGGTGCGAGCTGAGGCAGAGGAGCGCGGTCTGCTCGTCGCGCGCAAGCCGGATAGTCATGACATCTGCTTCATTCCGGACGGTGACACGGCGGGGTTCCTCGAAAGCAGACTCGGAAGCATGCCGGGCGAGATCGTCGATGCGGCAACCGGTGACGTCCTCGCTGAGCACAACGGCACCTTCGCTTTCACGATCGGCCAGCGGCGTGGCCTGAACGTCACGAATCCACCAGCAGACGGCGCGCCCCGTTACGTCGTCGACATCAACATCAGCACCCGTCAGGTGACAGTTGGGCCTCCGCAACTGCTCGACATTCGCGGGATCGAAGGTGTCAGTCCGATCTGGGCGGCCGAGCCGATCAGCAGCACGCCAGTGCAGGTGCTGGCGCAGGTTCGAGCACATGGCCAGCCGGTACCGGCCCGAGCCTGGCTGCTTGCTGATCGACTCATCGTCGACCTTGAGGAGCCCATTCGCGGCCTCGCGTCTGGTCAAGCCGTCGTCATCTACGACGGCACCCGCGTCCTCGGATCGGCAACGGTGGACGCAACGTCCCGCGATGCGTTCAACGCGCCGGAACCTGCGTTCGGACCCGCGTCGCGATGACCACGTTCCCTTGGCACGACGCGAGCGCCACCGGCATCGGCTCGTTGCCCGGAACGGATGCACGTGAGGCGGCGAGCATCATCGCCGGCGAACTGCCGGCCTTCCTCCACTGCCCGGAATTACCCGCTCGCGGTCCGGGGGCAGACATGATCGGACGCACGGCGGCACTCCTCGCCGCCGTCACGACGGATTTCGGATTCGAGACCACCCCATCCGGCTGGCGAATTGCCCCGGGCAGGGGCCGTGCGACTCGGCGGGCGATGTCATGGCTGTCCGAGGACCTCGACGCGCTCGAGGAGACGAGCAACGGCTACACCGGGCCCGTGAAGACGCAGGTCGTCGGCCCGTGGACCATGGCAGCGTCGGTTGAACTTCCGTTCGGCGAGCGCATGCTCAAGGACCCTGGAGCCTGCCGTGATCTGGCTGACGGGCTCGCGGAGGCCGTGCGAGTCCACCTCGCGGACTTGAGACGCAGGTTTCCCAATTCGGAGATGATCGTCCAATGGGATGAGCCGGCAATCACCGCTGTGCTCGAGGGCTCGATCGGCACTGCCAGCGGAATCTCGCGGTATTCAGCAATCGGAGCATCGGTTGCCGAGGAGCATCTGCGCGTCGTGCTTGACGCCACCACCGTCGCGCAAGCCCTGGCGGGGATTCATTGCTGCGCCGCGCGGCCGCCGCTGGCACTATTCGCGGCCTCAGGGGCGGGCTTCGTGAGCATCGACATACTCGCGGGAGACATCGACGATGATGCGCTCGGCGAGGCATGGGAATCAGGCATCGGCATCCTTGCGGGGAGCGTGGCGGCTGTTGACTCGGCCCCCCTCACCGACACCAAGGCAAGTGCACCGGTGCGCGCAGCCGCTGGCCGGCTCGGCCTCACCGATGCCAAGTACATGGAGGCGGTGGTCGTCACCCCGACGTGCGGTCTCGCCGGTGCATCGCCGGAGTGGGTTCGAACGGCATACGCGTTCTGCGAGAAGGCCGGACGGGTGCTTCGGGGGAGCGGAGACGAGGAGTGGAAAGAGTCGGAGCGCGAGCGAGCGGCGTCTCGTCATGAGTGACGTGGAGTCGACGCAGGCGCCAAGTGCAACGAGTGAAACCGCTGGGCTGGCTGAGATTCGCGAACGCTGGTCGGCCCTTGTCGCTGCAATCAACGACGCACGTGCGGCGTACTACCGAAGAGATGCTCCGACGATCTCCGATGACGAGTACGACCGGCTGTTTCGAGAACTCATTGAACTCGAGGCGTCCTGGCCCGAATTGCAGTCTGGGGATTCCCCGACGGCATCGGTCGGCGGCGATGTGGCGGCAATGTTCGCTCCCGTCCAGCATCTCCAGCGGATGTTCTCACTCGACAACGTGTTCAGCCAGGACGAGTTAGCCGAGTGGCTGCAGCGGGTTGAGAAGTCGCTTGACGGCGAGCCCGAGTTCCTCTGCGAGTTGAAGATCGACGGGCTAGCGGTCGACGCGGTCTACCGTCACGGCC
>CALPZT020000159.1 GCA_943328365.2 Bifidobacterium breve
AAGGCTGCTGTCACGGGCAGCGGTCGTGCTGAGAAGGCGCAGGTTGCGGCGATGGTGACGCGCCTGCTCGGACTTGCGGCGGCTCCACGGCCGGCGGATGCTGCGGATGCCGCAGCCATCGCAATCTGCCAGGTGTGGCGCGGAAGCGCGCAGCGGCGCATCAACGCAGCGATGGCGGCGGTGGCCCGGTGATCGACTTCCTCCGCGGAACCGTGACCTCCGTGCGCCCGGACCGCATCGTCATCGACATCGGCCCCTTGGGTCTCACCGCGATGTGCACGCCCGCCGCCGCGCTGAGCGTCCGGGTGGGGGAGCGAGTCGAGCTCACGACCTCCCTCGTCATCCGCGAGGACGGCTGGACGATCTACGGATTCCTCGACTCCGACGAGCGCACCGTCTTCGAGCAGGTGCAGACCGTGAGCGGCGTCGGTCCCCGGCTTGCCATGGGTTTGCTCGCAACCCTCTCCCCGGATGAATTACGCACGGCCATCGCGCGCGATGATCTTGCAACGCTCACGAAGGTTTCCGGCGTGGGGCGCAAGGGCGCGAGCCGCCTCGTGCTCGAACTCAAGGACAAGCTGGGCCCTGCGCTGGGCACCGCCGGGAGTGCGCCCGCAGGGCTCGGCGGAGGCTGGCAAGCATCGGTGACTGCCGGCCTGACCTCGCTCGGTTGGTCGGCGAAGGAGGCTGAGCAGGCAGTGCTTGCCGTGGCGCCCATGGCCGAGTCGTCCGAGGGCGAGCCGGGGTCCCCGGATATCGCAGCGCTGCTCAAGGCGGCACTTCGAAGCCTGGATCGCTCATGAGCGAACGCGTCATCGATGCAGAGCCCGACCCCGAAGACGTTGCAGTCGAGGGAGCACTTAGGCCAACGCACCTTGACGGATTCGTGGGCCAAGAGCGCGTGAAGTCGCAACTCGGGCTCGTGCTCGAAGCGGCTCGTCGACGAGGCCGGGCGGCCGATCACGTGCTCATCAGCGGCCCGCCCGGGCTCGGGAAGACGACCCTCGCGTTCATCATCGCTGCTGAGCTTGAGGCGCCACTTCGCATCACCTCCGGCCCGGCGCTCCAGCATGCCGGCGATATTGCAGCAGTGCTGTCGAGCCTGCAGCCGGGCGAGGTGCTCTTCCTCGACGAGATCCACCGCACGGCGCGCCCGGCGGAGGAGATGCTCTATCTCGCGATGGAGGATTTCCGGGTCGATGTCGTCGTGGGCAAGGGCGCGGGAGCAACGGCAATCCCGCTGGAGATTGCCCCGTTCACCCTCGTGGGTGCCACGACCCGAGCCGGCCTGCTGCCCAGCCCGCTCCGTGATCGATTCGGGTTCACCGCACACCTGGACTTCTACGATCCAGCGGATCTCGAGATCATCCTGCAGCGCTCAGCGGGCCTTCTCGGTGTCGATCTCCGGGCGGCCGGCGCTGCCGAGATCGCCGGCAGATGCCGCGGGACGCCCCGCATCGCCAACCGCCTGCTCCGGCGGGTTCGAGACTGGGCCCAGGTGCACGGCGACGGCATCGTCGACAAGTCGTCGGCGTCCGCAGCCCTCGAGCTCTACGAGGTCGATGCACTCGGCATGGATCGAATCGACCGCGCCGTCCTCGACGTGCTCGTCCGGCGGTTCGGCGGCGGACCGGTGGGCCTGTCCACGCTTGCCGTTGCGGTGGGCGAGGAGCCCGAGACCGTCGAGACGGTGGCCGAGCCCTTTCTCGTCAGGCTCGGCATGATCATTCGAACCCCGAGGGGTCGAGTGGCGACTCCGGCCGCCTGGCAGCACGTCGGGCTCGCGCCGGTGCTGCCTGCGCAATCAATGCTCGACCTCGGCGACTAGTGTTATCCCGTCGTCAAACCCCAGGAGAATCGTGGACCTCGTCACCATCCTGCCGCTGTTGCTCATCGGCGTCGTGTTTTACCTGCTCGTGCTCCGGCCGCAAAAGGCACGGCAGAAGGCACAGGCTGCAATGATCGCGGCCGTTGCCCCCGGCTCGTCCGTCATGACAACGGCGGGCGTCTTCGGAACGGTCGTCGCATCCAATGCGGATGAGGTGAGCCTAGAGATCGCCCCCGGCGTGGTGATTCGGATGCTCCCGGCGGCCATTGCCAAGGTGATCCCGGTTGAGGAGCCAAACGCAGACAGCGCGGCTGTCAACCTCGAGAAGCCAGCACCTGACGAATCCGCGCAGTAAGGAATCCCCGTGGCGCCTCCAGCAACGACGAAGCCGCTCCGCGCGCTTGTCGCCCTCGCAGTCATCATGCTTGGCCTCATTGCCTGGGCGTTCTGGCCCGGCACAGATTCGACTGTTCGTCTTGGACTCGACCTTCAGGGCGGTACGCAGGTCATCCTGCTGCCGAAGCCGGTGACCGAGGGCGCGACGATCACTGACGAGCAACTGCAGCAGACGGTCACGATCATCCGGCAGCGCGTCGACGGCCTTGGTGTTGCGGAGGCGGAGGTCACGACCCAGGGAAGTGGCGCTGGCGCGGCGATCGTCGTCTCCGTCCCGGGAGCGAGCCAGGATCGCCTCGTCGACCTCGTCCAGAAGACTGCGCTGCTGGACTTCAGGCCGGTGTACACCATCTCCAATCCCGCCCCTGAAGCGGAGGCCTCTCCTTCGGCTTCCGCGTCTGCCGCGCCAAGCGGTAGTTCAGGCGCATCGCCCGCTGCGTCGCCGGCAGCGAGTGCATCCCCGTCTGCAAGCCCTGCCCCGTCAGCCAGTGCATCTGCCAGCCCGTCGGTGTCCAGCTCTGCGGTCGTGGGCACAACTGAGCATCCTCAGTCCGCGGAGAACTCCGCTGAGTTTCAGTCGCAGGTCGCGACCTTGGATTGCACGAATCCGGAGTCCTATTCGGGTGGCACGCCGGACGATCCCGCATTGTGGCTCGGCACCTGCGACCAGACCGGCGCTGTGAAGTACACCCTTGAGCCGGCGTTCATCAAGGGAACGAACGTTACCGGCGCGAGCGCCGTGCTCCCACAGGGTGGCGTGGGGTGGGTGGTGTCTCTCGAGTTCGACGGCGAGGGAGCCCAGGCCCTCGGCGATGCCTCGACGAAGCTGTCGGCGCTGCCGGATTGCGGCCAGGGGGCGAGTCCTTGCAACGCGTTCGCGATCGTGCTTGACGGAGTCGTCACCTCTGCTCCGAGATTCAATGAGCCGATCCTCGGCGGGCAAGCGCAGATTGAAGGGAACTTCACCGCTCAGGAGGCGAATGATCTCGCGAATATCCTGAAGTACGGTGCCCTGCCGGTCACGCTCGAAGCAGTCGACATCACGTCGGTGTCGCCGACGGTCGGCAGTGAGCAATTGCGCGCCGGGCTCCTTGCAGGTCTGCTCGGTCTCGTGCTCGTCATGATCTATCTCATCGTCTACTACCGAGCGCTCGGCATCGTTGCGATGGTGTCGCTCATCCTCGCCGCTGTCATCTCGTACCTCGTGTTCGTCGTAATGAGCAAGAGCATCGGCCTCACGCTCACGCTCGCGGGTGTTGCCGGTGCGATTGTCGCCATCGGTATCACCGCCGATTCGTTCATCGTGTACTTCGAGCGCATTCGGGATGAGATTCGCGAGGGACGGACCCTGCGACAGGCATGTGCATCCGGTTGGATCAGGGCGAGACGCACGCTGCTCGCCGCGGACTTCGTATCGCTGCTAGCGGCCGTTGTGCTCTACCTCCTCTCGGTGGGCAGCGTCCGAGGGTTCGCCTTTGTCCTGGGCCTGACGACGGTGATCGACGTGCTCGTTGCGTTCTGGTTCACCCATCCCATCGTTGTCTTGCTCGGCCGGGCGGGCTGGATGCAGCGGGGTTCGCGCTGGACCGGGCTCGATCCAGACCGGCTCGGAGCACCGAGCGTTGCGGGGACGATCGCCCGACAAGGCCGTCGCCGCGAGCCGAAGGAGGAGCCACAGTCATGAGCAAGATTTCCGGTCTCGGCCATCGTCTCTACACCGGGCAGATGTCGATCGACTTCATCGGTCGGCGAAAGACCTGGTACATCGTCTCGGCGGTGATCCTTCTGGTGTCCGTTGGGGCCCTGTTCACCCGTGGGCTCAACCTCGGCATCGAGTTCAGGGGCGGAGCGGACTTCGCGATTCCATCCGCCTCCTGCAGTATCGAACAGGCGCGCGTCGTCGCCGAGGAGGGCAGCGGAGCCCAGTCCATCGTCACCGAGACGGGCAACGGCACCATCCGGGTGCAGACCGAGGCGCTCACCCCCGCGGAGAGCTCAGTGCTTGCCGGTGACCTGGCATCGGCGTGTGGCGTGGCCAAGGACGAGATCAAGGTCCAGGTGGTCGGGCCCACGTGGGGTGCGGAGATCTCGAAGAAGGCCCTTCAGGGCTTGGTCGTGTTCCTTTTGCTCGTGACGATTTTCCTTTCGATCTACTTCGAATGGCGAATGGCGGTCGCCGCGTTGGTGGCCCTCGCTCATGACCTCGTCATCACGATCGGAATCTATGCGCTGACCGGTCTGGAGGTGACCCCTGCGACCGTCATCGGCATCCTTACCATTCTCGGATTCTCGCTCTACGACACGGTCGTCGTCTTCGACAAGGTACGTGAGAACACTCGGGGTATCACCGGGCAGTCAATGCTCACCTACTCGGACGCCGCAAACCTCGCGGTGAATCAGACCCTCGTCCGAAGCATCAATACGTCAGTTGTCGCGCTGCTGCCGGTCGTGTCAATTATCGTGATCGGCGCCGGGCTCCTCGGTGCAGGCACCCTTCTTGATCTCGCGGTTGCGCTCGCCGTCGGAATGGCTGCCGGGGCCTATTCATCGATCTTCATCGCGACGCCGTTCCTCGCACAGTTGAAGAACGCCCAGCCGGAGATCAAGTCCCTCGCGGCCCGGGTCGCCGCCCGCAGGTCGCAGGCGGCACGGCAGTCAGTGACGGGCGAGCCGGCGTCGAGCGCGGCAGCGAGCGGTCGTCAGCAGCCGAAGCGACCGCCGAGGTCACGTCGAGCCAAGAGCTGATTGGTGGAACCCACCGACGAGGCAAGGGTCCGGTCCTGCATCACGGTCATTGAAGACTGGCCGAAGCCGG
>CALPZT020000160.1 GCA_943328365.2 Bifidobacterium breve
CGCCCTCGGAGCTTCCGTGTGGGCAACCTTCGTCATGTTTCTCCTGCGCCACCGACTGCATCAGCATCAGCACACTCGACTTGATCCGCAGCGAGCGATGGCATTCAGCCTCGTGCTGGCACTTCTCGTCGGTGCGGCCACCTGGGCCGTGGTCGCCCTGGATCTCGGGCACACCGGCGGCTGGATCATCCTGACGATCGTCGTGGTGTTTCAGCCATCGCTCGGTGCCGGGTTCACGAAGGCAGCACACCGGGCGGCGGGCACCGTCCTCGGATTCCTCATCGCGATCCTCGTCGGACTCCTCGTGCACAGTGGCCCACTGCTTTCTCTCGCGGGGACCGTCTTCCTCATGGCGGCGTTCATGCTCATGCTCCAGGGCCGTCCGTACTGGCTGTACGCCACGGTGCTCACGCCCGCCATCGTGCTCCTCGAGAGCGCGGGCTCGACCGTTGACAAAGTGGCGGAGGAGCGACTCGGGGCTACGCTCATCGGCGTCGCCGTCACCCTCATCGTGATGCTCGCACTCACTCCCTTCGCCGATCGACTGTCCGGGACGTCGTCCGCAGCCACGACGTAACGGGAGCACTGGCGCATGATGCGGCTTCGATGTTCGTTCATCAGTCGGGTGACGCGGCAGGGCTTACCGCCCGACTAGTCCGGCGAATTGCCGCCGTCGGCCTTCGCCAGATGACTGGCTCTCCCAGCATCCCAAGGCAAGATCGACCTCGTCGTCGCGATCGTCGTGCAGCGATGACTCAGCGGTCGCCGCTCTGCTCAGGTGCTGTTCCTGACCGGTGCCTGACGGTATGTTTAGCAACCATGCGCGTGGTGACGGCGTTGCTCGGAGCCGCCCTGACTCTGCTTCTGGTCGCTGACCTCATTAACGCGATGCTGGTGCCCCGCGGAGGCTTTTCCCCGATCGCGCGGATGACCCGGCGGATGGTCACCGGCAGCTATCGACTCGCAACTCGAGTGACGTCGGACTACCCACGACAGCATCGGATCCTCGCCACTGCCGGGCCCGTGGCCGTGCTCATGCAGCTGATCGTCTACGTCGCGAGCCTCATCCTGACGATGGGAATGGTCGTCTACGGCCTGAGCCCCCTCGATGGCACGACGTCCCTCTACCAGTCGGGAGCCACTCTCACGACCCTGGGAATCGTGGCGCCTGTCACGGCGGCCAGCGCCATCGCCACGTTCGTCGCCGCGTTCCTCGGACTGGTCGCCATCGCCGTCTTCATCGGATACCTGCTCGCTATTTACGCTGCCTACTCGGCGCGCGAGAGCCTGGTATCGCGGTGGAGCCTGCTCGCTGGCGAGCCGGCGTGGGCACCCGCAGTGTTCGCCCGTGCCTCGATGCTCGGCAGATCGCCGGTGGACGTGCTCGATGCCGAGCGCTGGACCGATTGGATGTGTGAACTGCGCACGAACACCACGGTGAGCCCCGTCCTTCTCTGGTTCCGCTCCCCGTCGCCCATGCGTCACTGGACGACCACCATGCTCTCCGTGTTGGACACCGCGTCCCTGCGGCTGGCGTGCGGAATTACGGCATCCCGAGACGACGACATCATTCTTGTCACCGAGGGAGTGGTCACGGCACGCGTGCTCATGGGGCAGCGGGGTGACGACAATCTATGCGTGGAGGAGGAGGTCCTCGCGGCGTTGCGGAAGGGTGGCACATCCAAGGCTGCGGAGATCACCGAAGCTGAGTGGGAGGAGTGCTTCAGCATCCTCAGCAGTACCGGGTTCGTCGACCGACATCTGAGTGCTGAGGCGTTCAGGTGCTTTCAGGCGCTTCGCTCGCTCTACGCTCCTTGGGTGACGCAGGTCGCCAAGCAGGTGCATGCCACCCCTGCCCCGTGGTCAGGACCTCGTGCTCCAGGCATCGCGGTCATGTACCCCAGAATGCCGGCATCGCTTGACGAGGAGGGGCGGCGATGAGCCTGCCCTTCTGGTTCGAGGTGCTCGTGATGGCCCTCAATGCAGGGTTCGGGGCGGCGCTTGCGAGAAGTCGCGACACACCCGTCTACGGCACGCTGTTCGCGGGCCTTCTCGTCGGCCTCGGCGGCGGAATCCTGCGCGACATGATGCTTGGAACAGAACCGGTTGCGATCAGCAATCCGGTCTTCATTCCCGCATGCATCGTGAGCGGTCTGGTCGGCGCTCTGCTGTTCTCCCGGATCGTGGCGATGCCAAAGCCGCTGCTTCTGCTTCAGGGTCTGGTGCTCGGAATGCTCGTCACGATCGGTGCTCAGAAGGCGCTCGACCTGCGTGCGCCAGTCATGTCTGCGATCGCGCTGGGTGTCATCACCGCGACCTTCGGGGGCCTGATCGCCGACGTCATGACGGGTAATCGAGCGGCCATCGCCAAGCAGTCTCACTGGCTCGCATCCGCCCTCGTGTGCGGTTCGGTGGCCTTCGTGATCGTGAGCCCGACGCTCGGCTTCTATCCCGCGGTGGTTGTGAGTGTCGCCGTCTCGGCCGTCATTCGCTACGTCAGCGTCGTCCGGAACTGGCCCTCACCGTCATGGCCCCACCGCTCTCAGCAAGCCAACGACAAGTAGGACGGGATCTCACATGAATGCCAAGACTCATTCCCAGCAGCGACCCTTCACTGTCGCGGCTATTCAGTTCAACCCGGAGATCTTCGAGTTCGACAGGAACCTCGATCGGGCCTGTGCCGTAATCGAAGAGGCGGCGGTCAAGGGTGCACGCCTGATCGTGCTGCCGGAAGCAGCGCTCTCGGGCTACATCTACCGCGATCTTGATCAGTTCCTCCCGTTCATGGATACGGTCCCCGGTGTTGCCACGACCCGAATCGCCGAGGTCACCGCTCAGTACGACTGCTACGTGGCCATCGGAATCGCCGAAGTCGACAAGGCCAGCGGCCTCACCTACAACACTGGAGCGCTGATAGGCCCGCGCGGTTTCATCGGCAAGTACCGGAAGAACGGGCTCAATCCCTCGGACATCGACTGGTTTGCTCCCGGCAACACCGGGTACCCGGTGTTCCAGACAGAACTCGGCGCGATTGCGATGGTGATCTGCTACGACGACACCTACTGGGAGCCGGGGCGACTGCCCATGCTCAAGGGCGCGGACATCATCGCCTACATCTGCTCCTCCGATCGACCGATCCCGAAGGCCACGGACAGTGCGAGCGTGAGCGCGCACTCGACGATCGCCGCGGTTCAGCAGTTGGTCGCGTGGAACGGCCTGGCCATGGTCGCGGCCGATCGGAATAACGCGGAGACGAACCCGACGACCGGAGTCACGGTCACCTATGGCGGGGCGGCATCGATCTGGCAGGCGACGGGCGAACGCATCGCGCACGCGCCGGCCACGGACTACACGAACACCATGGCCAACCCCGGGTCGATCCTGTATGCAGAAATCGATCCTTCGAGGTTCGACAATGACCAGCGCCGCACAATCGACCGTCGCAGGCCAGATCTCTACGGGCCGCTGGCCTACTTCCGCGCACCCATCGACCCCCGTGCAACGACGACCGGGCAGACCATCTCGGCGACCGCCCTTCAGTACCGCACGGTGCCCGGCGACTTCGACGGCAATGTGCAGCGCGCCATGGCGCTCGCTGATCGACTCGCGGGCACTGAACCCGCGTCCGGGCTCCTCGTCCTGCCTGCATTCAGCTTCACGGGGCGGCCAGCCTCCGACAGCCAGGCGGGTGATTTCTCCGAGGCCGGGTACGGGAGGACGGTGCAGGTCCTCGGTGAGATGGCCGCACGATTGGGCAGGCACGTGGTGGGTTCCCACATCGAGACTGATGAGGGCTGCCTCTTCCATACCTGCGTTCTGGTCGGGCCCGATGGAACCGTTGCCGGCACCTACCGTCAGACCCATCCGGATCCGTGGATGACCTGGGCGTCAGCGGGTAACAGCCTGAATGTCTTCGACACTGCAATCGGTCGCATCGGGATGCTCGCCTGCGAGGATGTCCGCTTCCCCGAGGCGAGCGGAGTGCTCGCTGTCCGTCGCGCAGACATCATCGCTGTTCCGACGTCATGGGACGGGAGCTACGGCGGCCCGCTGCACGATGCCGGAGGTCTCTTCGCCCACCAGTACCCCGCGAACACGATGAGCCAGTGGTACGCGACGGCCAAGTGCTCTCAGGCCTACACCGTCGTAGCGAATGCCGTGAACGATGGAATGCAGGGCTCAAGCGGAGTCTTCACCATCAACCCAGTCGACTCCGCCGAGCCGCCGGTCGTGGGCTCGGTTGATGTCGAAGAGATCGTCACCGCCACGATCACGACCCTCGGTGACCCGGCCTGGTTCATGAACCAGAGCCGTCTCGTGGGCGGGCGTCGTGCCGACCTCGCGGTGCCTGTCGCACTTGATCCGGCATCGGACGCCTTTCGGCGCTGGCGTGAGCGGCCGGGTTGGGACGCATCAGGTTGGGAGTCATACGCGCAGGAGGCGTGACCTCAGGCAGGCTGCCGTGAATCGTCGGTCACGTTCGCGTGCGCAAGACATAGGAAAAGGGTTCGGATGTCAAACGATTCGGATCTAGCTGAGCCGATGCGTGTGCTGATCCAGGAGTTCCAGCGCACTGTGGGATTGGTGGCGACGACAAAGCAGCCTTCCAACGTATTGCTCGGGACTGGTCCCCAGATCGTTCGCGAGTTACGCGAGGGTGTCCTTGGTGCGGCGCAACTGCCGGCGCGGCTCCAGGATGAGCACGGAACGGTCTCCAAGCCGAATTCCTGGTGAAAAGCAGAAACCCCAGACGAGTCTGGGGTTTCGCGCCCAGTAGCCGAAGCATCTGGAGGTGTCGGAGGTCAGTAACACTCTCTGAGCCTGTCGCTCAAGGCTGCCTGTCTCAGGGGGAGGCGACATGACGGTCACGATGCGACTCGTCCGCGGACGAACAAGCCCGCTTGGACGCGCTGGCCCGTCGCACCGAACTGAGCACGAGTTTCTACGTGCACGAAGCGATCCGCGCCCATCTGAAGGGCGGACGGCGAACGCTGCTGAG
>CALPZT020000161.1 GCA_943328365.2 Bifidobacterium breve
CCTTGTCAACAAATTGTGCGCGGGTCAGGCGACTGCCTTGGGCTTGAGCTCGACGGACAGTGTGGTGTCAAAGGCATTGGCGATGCGCTCCAGGATCGGCAGCGTCGGGGTCGTCCCGCCGGCCTCGAAGCGGGCGATCGCCGGCTGGGTCATGCCGGTCAACTTGGCCAGGTCGCGCTGACTCCAGCCCCGCTCCTCCCGCATGCCCCGCACCTGCTCCCCCAGCTCGAACGCAAGTTTGGCTGCCGCGTAGGCGGCCTCGACCGCGGAATCACCCGCGCGGGCGGCCTTGAGGTCGTCCCACGATGTGCGTGCCATCACTGCTCCTCGTCCTCGTCCACGATGTGCTGAGCCTCGATGCAGGCGAGCATCGCCTTCTTCGCTCGGGCAACCTGCGCACGATCCCGGTCCTTGGTCTTGGTGAAGACCGTCAGCAGGATGATCCGCCTGCCTGGAGCGCTCCAGTAGGTGATGCGGACCGCCTGTCAAGAAAGATCGAACCGAAGCTCACGAAGCCTGCCGTCCAACTGCTTGGTGTGCGGCTCGGAGAGCAAGACACCCCGCTCGGCCAGCAGGTCGATGTAGAACGCTGCGTGACCGAAGTGGGCGCCATTGAGACCTTCAAGCCAGTCCCGGACCTCCGGCTCAAGCTCAACCGAACCCCAAGACATACCAGCGATGCTATCGCTTCAATACGCGGTACCGGGCACCCGTACGCCGTTGAACTTCATGACTGTCACATCACCGCGATCCGGGAGGCGCCGCCCAGACGTGCGGGCACCAGCGGACGCGTACAACGCGATCCGTCTATCGCAAATAGACCTGTCAACAAACCCCTCGACGAGGGGCTACTGAACCGGGGCGAAATGGAACAAGGCCCCCCGGTCGGGAGGCCTTGTTCCGTTTCGTAGCGGGGAACCGCCGGGGTGCAGCACCATTTCGTTGCGAGGTCAGCGAGATCCCCTCACATGAGTGCAGTCTGCACCCTCTTTTGCACCCCCTGGGCGCAGCAACTCTGCACCCACTCCGCAAACATTCCGCTTTGTCAGGCCTCGACAAGGCCCAGCTGCTTAATGACGTACGTGTTCATCGACTCGTGACGTTCGGCAGCCTCGAGCGCAACCCTCTTGTGCAGGTCGGGACCCAGTCGCAGATTGAACTTCCCCGAGAATGACCGTTCATCCCACGGTGCCGGGATTTCCTCCCCCTCCGCGAGCATGTCGTTCAGTACTTCTTCTACTACTGACGTCAGCCCTGCCAGCGCTCCTTCGCGGGATTCGGCAATCCAGGAAAGCGACGGAAACTCCACTACGGTCGCAATGAACTCCGCATCCTTGGCCGACCAGGCCAGACGATACGTGTAGTGATCTGCCGACGGCAGCGTCTTACGCTTCGTTGCCATTGGACTCCTCCAGCTTCCTGATCGCCGCCAAAACTTGGCGGACCTGATATTCCTTGGCCTTGCCGTGATCGTTCTGGATGTTGACGCGTGGATCGCCAGCCCACGGTGTCTTGAACACAGCGTGTGAAGAGCCACTACTGCGCGCCTCGCCGAAATAGTGCTCGCACACTTTGAACATGTCTGCGTACCTCACGTTCCTGGGACTTCGACGCATCGCGTCGACGATCGTGGGAATCAGAGGCGTGACTTATGGTACTACCCGCGGTACTGCAGTTCTAGGTCAGGTTTCGGCAGACATGACAAAGGGGCCCCAAGTTCTCGGGGACCCTCGGTCGTACCGGTCACACTAGTTGAACATTCAAGTAGCGGGGAGACTCTGAGGGTGCAGCGCCATGTCGTTGCGAGGCCAGCAAGATCCCCTCACAAAAGTGCACCGTGCACCCCCTTCTGCACCCCCCTGGGGGCAGCACCCCTGCACCCCCTTCACAAACATCGACCCTTTCGCAGTTGCTCTCCGCGACCAGGATTCCTGCGCGCATGCGCCTGGTGCTAGCCATGTGCTCTCCGGGCTTGTTCGAGCATGGGCACAACCGCTTCACGGAGCTGGCCCAGCAGCTCATGCAGAGCCGGGACTGAGAGTTGGTTACGCGTGACGAACGCACGCCATTGTGCGAGAACTCTAGGATCGCTGGCGTACTCCTCGCTCAGCCCCACGGGAACGTCTTCAGGGATATCTGTGCCGCGGCGTTCGAAGGTAGCGAGCACAGCTGGGCACACATCAGCGGCTGGGCATCGATCGATCACCAGGAGCCACCAGAGGTCGAAGTGATCCTTGACGCGCGAGTTGACGCGACCGAGCCGAACGATGGCTTCCAGCTTTTCGGAAATGGCGGTGGGCTTGGGATAGCCAGCTAGAACCGGTCGGGGCATTTCTTCGAGCAGCACCGGGAAGGTCACCTCTTCTGGGACGGGCGTGACCACGTCACCGAAACCGATGTCGACTTGGACGTGAATGCGTGCGCCATCGAGATCGCCATGCATCGTGACGCGGATACCGGGATATCCGGCCGTCTTGCGGATGTCGGCTGTCAAGACGCTATCCGGATCGAATGCCATGCCGTCGTCGACGATTGCTGCGCAGGCCTCGCGGAACGCACGCGCGATCCGTTCGTCATCGGCGGGGCCGAGGCCGAGAAGGTCGATGTCGCGCGTGGGACGTGTCGGGGTGTCGAACCACACGTCGAACAGCAGTGCGCCCTTAAGCAGGAAGGAATTGCGGTCTTCGCTGATGCTGAGTCGGTACAGCATGCGCTCGAGCCCGTAGCGGGTGAGCACGGCTCCGAAGTCGATCCCTTCGGTCGTGGCGAGGTTGCGTAGTCGCGCGCGGACGGAGGCGGCGAGATTGGTGCCGCTCACGTGAGTGACTCCAGGTAAGGGCGCATCACGTTGGACATGCGTACGGTCTGGGCCGCAGACCACAGATCATCCATCGTGACGGCCCGCTGGTCCCACGCCGTTCGCAGCGCCTCGATCGCTACGTCCAGGCCAACGCGACTGCGGAACTTGAAGCAGTCCGCCACCGTTCGCGCCGGGCCGGTGACCCGCACGAGTGCGCCATCGACCGACTTCTCTAGGACACCCGAGCGGAGGCTCTCATCGCTCATGCGCACGATCTCAAGCGCGGGGGAAGTTACGCGTGGAACTGCAGCCTTGTTCGATATGGCAACCCACACCTGGCGTGGAACTTGCGTGGTCAGCCCGTGCATCGCCAGAGCAGACAGCAGGCACACCACCAGATCCGGATGAGTGACGCAGAGCACCGCGAGCGGATCGACCGGTCGAGCATCAACGGCCTGGTACACGCCGCGAGCAACCCGGACGAGTTCGCCTCGCTGGACCATTCGAGACAGCTCAGTCCTGCTCGTTCCGGCCACCACGGCGTCGCGGCTGCGAATGAGCCCGAGGTGCTCCCCCAGTCGCTGCTCGATGATCGAATCAGTGCTCACCCAGTCATGTTACGTTTTAGCGGTACTTTTATGCAACTACCTATTTATTGGAACACTAGGAGCGGAGGCGCACTCGATCGGCGTTCACCATGACGCGGACCGCAAGAACGACGAAGGGCCCCTGATCTATCAGGGACCCTCAGTCGTACCGTTCACACTAGCTGAACCTTCAAGTAGCGGGGAAACCGTCGGGGTGCAGCACCATCTCGTTGCGATGTCAGCAAGATCTCCTCACGAAAGTGCACCGCGCACCCCCTTCCTCACTCCCCTTGGGGTGCAGGCCCGCACCCCCCTCGCACACGTTCGACGACGTCAGGCGACTTGGACGGCGTCCTTGAGCTTGGCGGGCACGGTCTCGGGAAACGAGATGACGAGGTGCCGACCCAGCGCGGTCGCGACACGGGCGAGGGTGTCGACACGATTGCCGCTGCCCCCGCCTTCCTCCAGGCGGGAGATGACCGATTGCGTGGTCCCCATGCGCTGTGCGAGCTCGCGCTGGCTCAGGCCGACCTCGGTACGCAGGTCGTAGATCATTCGCGCGAGGCTGAACTGCTGCTCGATCACCGAGCGCGTCTCCGCCGGTACTGGCGGGCGCTTGGCCTTGATGTCTTCCCAACGCGAATGATTCGCCATTGCTGTTTGTCTCCTCACGGATTGCTCGTGGCGTCAGCCACGGCCTGTTTGCGTGCTCGTTCGATCTCGGCTCGTTCGTTGCTGCGTTGCTTGCGGAATGTCGTCAGCAGCACGATCCGACCGTCCTTCGTGAACCGGTAGGTGATGCGCCGTGCCGTCGGACCCAAGGAAAAGCGCAGCTCGAACAGCCCCTGCCCCAGACTCCGGGAGAACGGCATCCGCGCCCGCGAGCCAAGGTCAGCCAGCCGGTCGACCAGCACCACCACTCGGTCATGTTCCTGCTCGCTGAGCGTGGCCAGCCACTCGACGATCTCGTCGAGCAACTCGACTTCAGCCACCCGGCAATCATCGCATACTTGCGATCATCGTACAAATGCGATCACGGCAAAATCGCTTCGGCACAAAACCACCGGCGTGGATCGGGCAACGGCCCACGAGACATAGGAGTTTCAGTGCCCCGCGACGTGCTCCGGCATCTGCTGGACGCACCGCTCCTTCACCTTCGGATCGATCTTCCTCGGCATGGTGACATCCTCCTCGACTCACAAGGAGGCGGCATCAAACCTGGGGCGCTTCACGCATCGCTGCCGCAAGTGCGTCGAGGTCCTCCACGCGACCCTCGGCGACATCCGCCTCGGACTCCGTGAGCTGGCGGATGAGCGCTCCATCTGCGAGTACGGCAATTGTTTCCTGAAGGCAATCGACGTCATCAGGGGCCATGATCGCCGCTGAGGCCTGGCCGTGCACGGTCACGGTCACCCGCTCATGCTGGCGGTTCACGAGGCTGACGACCTCAGACAGGTGCGTCTTGACCTCGGCACGCGGCATCGTTGGCATCGTCACAAGTCTGACTAGCCGTGGCGAACGCTTCAACGGCCGGGCCGAATGACAAACGCCGACCGCGCAGTCATCGAGTTCATGACTTCGC
>CALPZT020000162.1 GCA_943328365.2 Bifidobacterium breve
CATCTGCGCGACGTCCGAACTCCCGACGGAACCTGAGATCCCCACCCAAGCGAGCGCTCAGATCTCGCTCACGATGATGTCGACGACTGCTTGGACCCCGGTCTTTCGCGTCGGCTGCAGCTCAACGACATAGCCGAGGGTCGACAGGGCATCGAGGAGGTCGGGAATGCTCCCGGGGAGGCTCGAAGCCTCGACGAGCGACCTGACAAGGCGGCCCTTCGTCGCCTTGTTGTGGTGGCTGACGATCGACCGCTTGCCGGCGTGCTCATGGAGGATTCGCCCGACGACGCTGCGGCCTGCAACTGCGGACGGCACTGGTCCGAGCGCGACGTAGGTGCCGGATCGCAGGTCGAGAATGAGTCCGGCCTCCAGCGCGAGTTGGGCGCTCACCTGCCCGCGCCAGACCGACGACATCGGTCCGAGATCCGGGAGCGTCGTATCGCCGCTCAGCCGGTACGCCGGAATGCGGTCATCAGGACGGACGAGGCCGAAGAGTGCCGATGAGATCGCAACGAGCCGGTTGAGCCTCGTGCGCTCGACGGCACGCAGCGAGGCAGCGTCAAGGGCCTCGAAGAGGACACCGGTGTAGATGTCGAGTGCTGGGGCGGCGGGTGCACGCCTGAGCTGCGTGTTCGTGCGTACGTGCCCGGCCTGGGTCGGACCGAGTCCAAGTGCGACGGCGGCAGCGGTGGGGTCTGTCCGGCAGAAGCGGATGAGGGCGGCGAGCACGGCCTTGCGCGTCTTCGCGAGTCCGGCGAAGGACAGTTCGGTCAAATCGAGCGGCTCTCCTGCCTTGGGCGGGGTCTTGCCCTCGCTTGGCGGAAGCAGGATGAGCATGCCTGACCGTAGCGGAGCGGGAGACATGCCATGCTCATCGCATGATCAGTCGAACCCTCCGGCCCCACTCCCGCGCCGCACTCGGCGCTGCCGCTTTCGTGAGTGTCCTGCTGTTCGCTGGATGCTCCGCAGCGAGCGACTCGGGCCACTCATCGGGCGACGAGTCCGGCCACGCTGCGAGTGGCTCGGCGTGCGATGAGGCATCTGTCGGCGACACGCTCGGGCACATCGTGGGCGAAGCCCGGATGGTCGTTGCCTCGATCGACAGCCTTGATTGCAGCGGCGACTGGGCATTCGCGTCCGCCACCCTTGCCGATGCAGATGCATCCGCGACGGAGGGCGAAGAGGGCATGGTCGACGTGTTCCTCCTGCAGCGCGATGGCGATATCTGGGTGCTCAAGGCCCGGGAGACCGCGTGCGGCACCATCTCGCCCGGAGGCCCGATGCCAGCCGATGCTCAGGTGCCGGCCGACCTCTGGGAACGCGCATGTCTGACGAGCTGAAGGGCTTTCGGGGCCGGCACCCCATCAAGGCGATCGCCATCGTCATCATCATCGTTGCGATCCAGATCTCGCTGCCGGCAGAGGTGACCCCGGGCCCCGCCTGGGTCATCATCCTCGTGGAGCTCTCCGGCATCCCGATCGTCTACGTGTCGCGAACCCTGGGCATCGTGTCGACCCCTCGCTTCCGCTACATCATGGATGTCTACTTCTTCCTGCTTATCTGCTCAGGCGCCGCCAATGCTGTGCTCCTCCTTGGCGCGGCACTTGACGATTCCGGGAGCTCGGGACTGTCACTCCTGTACGCCGGCTTCGGCGTGCTCACGATCAACGTGCTCAGCTTCGGCCTCATCTACTGGTGGATCGATGGCGGCGGCCCTGTCGTGCGGCTCAAGAAGCAGGTGACGCAGTGGGATTTCCAATTCCCTCAGCAGTTGGCTCAGGGCTCGGTGTGGGAGCCGACGATCCTGGACTACCTGTATGTCGCCTACACGAACATCCTCGCGTTCAGCCCGACGGACGCGATGCCGCTCACGCACCGGGTGAAGCTGCTCTTCACGGTGCAGTCGGCGATCTCGGTGCTGACTGTCGTGATCACGGTCGGTCACGCCATAAACGTCCTGTCATCCTGACGGATTGGCTCACTCCGACGGTCCATCGAAGGCTGCCACTGGCGGACCAACGGTGATGACGAGGCGCAGGCCTCCGAGCGGGCTGTCGAGCAGGTCAATGCTGCCCCCGTGCGCGTCGACGACCGCGCGCATGATGCTCATGCCGAGCCCGAATCCGCCGGTTGCCGTGGAGCGGGATGGATCGAGCCTGGTAAAGCGCTCGAGTGCGTGTGCACGCTGATCCAAGGGGATGCCCGGCCCGGCGTCGTCGACGATGAGCGTTGTCTGCCCTCCGGCCTGATGGAGGGAGACCTGAATTGGGGAGCCGGCAGGGGTGTGCCGGGTGCAGTTCTGCACGATATTCGCGACGAGCTGCCGCCAGGCGTCCTCGAGCCCGAGAAGGGCGGCCGGCTCGAGATCCATGTCGACCCGACGATCAGGGTTGAGGGCGGCGAGGTCATCGAAGCCGTCACGGACGATCTCGGCGAGATCAACGCTCGCAAAGGCCGACACGGAGAGGTCGTCCATTCGCTCGAGGAGGAGCAGTTGCGTGACGAGCCGCTCGAGCCTCCTGCTCTCGCCTTCGATCCTCTCGAGGGCCCGGGTCGATAGTTCGGACGCCCCTGACTCCTCGCGCTGGAGCAATTCGACGTAGCCGCGGATGACCGTGAGGGGGGTGCGGATCTCGTGCGAAGCATCCGAAACGAAGGCGCGCAGGCGCTGCTCGGAAGCCTCGACCGTGGCGATGGAGGTGGTGAGCGAACCGATCATGAGATTGAGGGATTCGGAGAGCTCGCCGAGTTCGGTGCCGGCCCGCGCGGTGGGCACGCGTCTTTGGGTGTCGCCGAGCGAAATGGCGTGCGCGGCGTCGACCATCGCATCAACCGGACGGAAGAAGCGCCGGACGATCGCCCACGCGGCCACACCGCCAATGAGGGTGACCGCGAGCACGCTCGCGATGATGACAGCGGCGAGCCGGGCGAGGTTTGACTCGACGTCGCCGAGCGGGGCAGCAGCGATGATGGTGGCGCGATTGGGTGGCTGCCGGACGAGAACGCGATACGAGGGGGTGCCAGTGACGGACACCGGCGAAACCGATGCTGCGTCGATGAATTCGGCGCTGAGCTGAGGAAATGGCAGGGGGTCCGAGCCGAGGCCTGCCTGACGCAGGACGGTGACTGTTCCGTCTCGGTTCACTCGGGCAAGCGCGAACGGGCTGTAGACGTCATCGGGTACCGGGCGGGGATTCGTGGCCAGGCTCCTGATCCGCGCGTCGGTGATGACGCTTGCGAGGGAGTTGTCGATGCTGTCGTACTGAAGCCGTGATGACGTGACATACGCGAGTGCGCCGAGAAGAGACGTCGAGACGAGAATGAGGAGTGCGGTGAGGAGCGTGACCCGCGCCCGAAGGGTCATTGCTGGGCCGCGTCACGATTGGATCGGTCGCTCGTGAGCTGATACCCGACCCCGCGGACCGTCCGAATGCTCAGGCTCGGGCCCAGCTTCTTTCGAAGGTAGGAAATGTAGGTTTCGACGACGGTCGTCTCGAGGCCATCATCGATGCCCCACACCCGGCGGAGCAGCTGGGCCTTGGAGAGCACGCGGTTCGCGTCCTCCATGAGCACCTGGAGGAGGCGGAATTCGGTGGCGGAGAGCTCGATGATCTCGCCGTTGCAGGTGACGGCGTGACGGTCTAGGTCGAGCTCGATGGCTCCGATACGCAACGTCGTGGTGGGTTCGTCGCCTTTCGCCCGCCGAAGCACCGCCTTCACCCGCAAGGTGAGCTCCTCGATGCCGAAGGGCTTTTTCACGAAGTCGTCGGCCCCGAGCTCGAAGCCGGTCTTCGTATCATCGCGGTCCTGTCGAGCGGTGAGGATGATCACCGGTGTCTGGTCGCCGGACTCGCGAATCCTGGTGAGGACCTCGAAGCCGTCGACATTCGGCATGTTTATGTCGAGGACCACGAGGTCGACGGGGGCCTCACGAAGAAGGCGGAGGGCAGCCATGCCGTGCGCCGCCGAGGTCGTGCGATAGCCGGCAAGCCGAAGGGCGTCGCAGATGAGGTCATTGACTGCTGGCTCGTCATCGACGACGAGAATCGTGCCGGTCATCTGACCACCTTTCCTTGGACGCGCCAACTGTAGGGCGGCCGAGTCCGTTCGGACTGCGGCCGCCCTCCAGCGAAACGATCAACTATGCGCCGCGCGGGACCGATGGGCGCTGGGGGCGTGCGGCCGTGATGGCATCGGCCTGGGCCTGCGTGATGGTGCCTGCGGAGACGAGCGATCCAAGCACCTGTTCTGGCTTCGTCACGACAGCATCCATGGCAGTCTTCACGGCATCATGCACCTGCTGCGCGAGCTCGCGGGTGATGACACCCGAGGTAACGAGAGCCCGCATGGCCTGACGTCCGTCGGCAGAGGTGATGGCGTCCGCCTGGGCCTGCGAGAGGGTGCCGCGGGAGACGAGTCCGGAGATGGTCGTTGCCTCGACCGTGTCATGTGCTGCCTTGTTCGCCGTGCGCGCCGCGACCATGGCGTCCTTGATCGCCGTGGCCTGGGCCTGCGTGATGGTGCCTGCGGTGACGAGAGAGCTCAACGGCGCCTTGCCTGATCCGTTGTGCATCCCGGCTGCAGATGCGCTGCCTGCTGTGCCGGCGATGCCCACGAACGCGAGGGCGATGGTGCCGGCTGCGATCGCGGCGCGGGTGGTGAAGGTCCTGGTGCTCATCATGATGTCTCCTCGGCTCGTGAGCGCCCGGTTGGCGCTCGGTTTGATAGGTCAACCATCCGGTGCGTTCATTTGAGGAGGTTGCGACGTCCTTGTGAGTTTCCTGTGAGTCCGTACGCGTACGCTGATCTCGGACGAGTCGGCCGGGTGATCGCGGCGCGGGCAACCGCGTCGAGGAAAGTCCGGACTTCACAGGGCAAGGTGGTGGGTAACGCCCACCCGGGGTGACCCGCGGGACAGTGCCACAGAAAACAGACCGCCAGGAGCAATC
>CALPZT020000163.1 GCA_943328365.2 Bifidobacterium breve
CCCGAGAACGAGCCGTGGTTCCCCGGCGACGAGGCGACCGAGCGCGAAATCCGACGGATCAACCGCTGGAACGCGGCAATCATGGTGCATCGCGCGCAGCGCCCCGGCGTCGCTGTCGGCGGCCACATCTCGAGCTACGCCTCCTCCGCGACCCTCTACGAAGTGGGCTACAACCACTTCTTCCGCGGCCCCGATCACCCGGGCGGCGGCGACCAGATCTTCTCCCAGGGCCACGCCTCCCCCGGCATGTACGCTCGCGCATTCCTCGAGGGCCGGCTCACCGAGCAGCAGCTTGACGGATTCCGCCAGGAGGTGTCGCACCCCGGCGGCGGACTCCCCTCATATCCGCACCCTCGCCTCATGCCGTGGTTCTGGCAGTTCCCGACCGTGTCGATGGGCCTGGGGCCCCTCAACGCGATCTACCAGGCGAGATTCAACAAGTACCTCGCGAATCGCGGCATCAAGGACACCTCCGAGCAGACTGTCTACGCCTACCTCGGCGATGGCGAGACCGACGAGGTCGACGCCGTGGGCGCACTCACCCTCGCTGCTCGCGAGGAGCTCGACAATCTCACGTTCGTCGTCAACTGCAACCTGCAGCGCCTCGACGGCCCGGTGCGCGGCAACGGCAAGATCATCCAGGAGCTCGAGAGCCTGTTCCGCGGCGCGGGCTGGAACGTCATCAAGGTCGTCTGGGGCCGCCGGTGGGATCAGCTCCTCGCCGCAGACCGCGACGGCGCCCTCGTCAATCTCATGAACTCGACCCCCGATGGCGACTTCCAGACCTACAAGTCCGAGGACGGCGCGTTCGTCCGCGAGCATTTCTTCGGACGTGACCCCCGCACCGCGAGGCTCGTCGAGACCTGGACTGACGAGGAGGTCTGGAACCTGCAGCGCGGCGGCCACGACTACCGCAAGATGTATGCCGCGTACGAGGCCGCGTCCAAGGTGAAGGGCCAGCCCACCGTCATCCTCGCGAAGACCATCAAGGGCTGGACCCTGGGCTCCCACTTCGAGGGTCGCAATTCAACCCATCAGATGAAGAAGCTCACCCTCGATGACCTCAAGGAGTTCCGCGACCGGCTTCACATCCCGATCCCCGACTCGGCGATGGACCCGTACCTGCCGCCGTACTACCACCCGGGCGCGAGCAACCCGGTCGTCGAGTACGCGTTGGAGACCCGGCGCAAGCTCGGCGGCTCGGTGCCGTCGCGCCGCATCGTGAACAAGCCCCTCACCCTGCCCGGCGACTCGGCATACGAGGCCGTCCGCCGCGGTTCGGGCAAGCAGGCGGTCGCGACCACGATGGCGTTCGTCCGCATGTTCAAGGACCTCCTCAAGGACAAGAACATCGGCCACCGGTTCGTGCCGATCATCCCCGACGAGGCGCGTACCTTCGGCATGGACTCGCTCTTCCCCACCGCCAAGATCTACTCCCCGCACGGGCAGCAGTACATCTCGGTCGACCGTGAGCTCATGCTCTCCTACAAGGAGTCGGTCACCGGGCAGATCCTCCACGAGGGCATCAACGAGGCCGGGTCGGTCGCCTCGTTCACGGCGGTCGGCACCTCCTATGCCACGCAGGGCGAGCCGATGATCCCCGTCTACATCTTCTACTCGATGTTCGGGTTCCAGCGCACCGGCGACGGCTTCTGGGCCGCAATGGACCAGATGGCACGCGGTTTCGTGCTCGGCGCGACCGCTGGCCGCACGACCCTGAACGGCGAGGGCCTGCAGCACGAGGACGGCCACTCCCTGCTCCTCGCCGCCACGAATCCCGGCGTCGTCGCATACGACCCGGCCTATGGATACGAACTCGGCCACATCGTCAAGGACGGCCTGCGCCGGATGTATGGCGAGGAGCCGGAGAACGTCTTCTACTACCTGACGATCTACAACGAGCCCTACGTGCAGCCCGCCGAGCCTGAGGGCGTCGACGTCGATGGCATCCTGCGCGGCATGCACCTCATCAGCGAGGGCTCCGGCGACGGTCCGCGCGTGCAGCTGCTTGCCAGCGGGGTCGGCGTGAACTGGGCGCTCCGCGCGCAGGAGCTCCTTCGCGATGACTGGGGCGTGCAGTCCGATGTCTGGTCGGTGACCTCCTGGAACGAGCTGCGCCGCGATGGCCTCGCAGCCGACCGCCACAATCTCCTGCACCCCGACGACGAACCGAAGGTCGCCTACGTGACCCAGCGGCTTGCGGGTCGGTCCGGCCCCGTGATCGCCGTGTCCGACTGGATGCGCGCGGTCCAGGATCAGATCAGCGAGTGGGTGCCGCAGGAATTCACCTCCCTGGGCACCGACGGCTGGGGGATGTCTGACACACGAGGCGCCCTTCGACGCCACTTCCTCGTCGATGCGGAGTCCATCACCGTCCAGACCCTCACCATGCTCGCCAAGAGCGGTGAGTTCGACCAGGCGCAGCTCGCCGGTGCCATCGAGCGCTACCAGCTCCACGACCCCGCGGCAGCCGACGCCGGCAACACCGAGGGCTCAGGGTAGGCACGAGATGGCCAAGAGCGATCCACGCAGATTCCTCGACTACCTCGCTGCTGAGCGCAACGCGTCGCTCCTGTACCGCGCCCTCGCCGACACCGTCGAAGGCGACCGCCGCGAGGCACTCCTCGAGCTCGCCGACATCGAAGACAAGCACGCCGAGCACTGGGCCGCGAAACTGGTCGAGCACGGCATCGATGCCCCGTCGCCGCCGGCGAGCCTGGATCCCAATGACGCCGAACTCCTCAACCGTGCGCGCGCCCTCGGCATCGATGGCATCCTCGAGACGCTCGAGCAGACCGAGGCAGCCGCGGAGGGCATGTACGACGACGAACCCGAGGCCCTGCCCACGATGTCGACCGACGAGCGCGACCATGCCGAGACGTTCCGGCAGATGCGTTCGGACCAATCCTCGGCAGTCATCACCCCGAGGCGGGCTGTTGGGCCCGGCGCGGGCGAGACCTGGCATCGGGTCGACCGCTCCGGGTCGACGCGCGCCGCCGTCTTCGGCGTGAGCGACGGCCTCGTCTCGAACACCGCGCTCGTCATGGGCTTTGCCGGAGCGGCGCCCGACAACAGCACCATTCTGTTCGCCGGACTCGCGGGCCTGCTCGCCGGCGCGTTCTCGATGGCGGCCGGCGAGTACGTGAGCGTGGCGAGCCAGCGCGACCTCTTCCGCCGCGAGATCGCCATGGAGGCGAGCGAGCTGCGCGACAAGCCCGAGGAGGAGGAGAAGGAGCTCGAGCTCATCTACCGCGCCAAGGGCCTCTCCCGCGAACAGGCCGCCATGGTGGCGGCGCAGATCATGTCCGACCCGAAGACCGCGCTCGAGACCCTCGCCCGCGAGGAGCTCGGTCTCGATCCGAACGAGCTCGGAAATCCCGTCAAGGTGGCGATCTCGAGTTTCGTCGCCTTCGCCATCGGCGCGTCTGTCGTCGTGCTGCCCTACCTGTTCTTCACTGGCTCCGGCGCGAGCGCGACCGTGCCGCTCATGCTCGCCATCGCACTGGCGCTCATCTCCATGGTCGTCGTCGGCGGCGTCGTCGGCCGGCTCTCCGGACGGGGCATCGTATTCTCCGCTGCCCGACAGCTCGCATGGGGCGTTGGCGCCGCTGCCGTGACATTCGGCGTCGGCCGGATCATCGGCGTCAATATCGGCTGATCGGTGACCGACCAGCGCTCGCCACGGCTCCCGCAGTCGACGGGCGCCCTCACGACCGCGGCGACCCGCCTCATGGAGGAGGGCTTGCCCTGGTATCGCGGCCTCGGAGCGAAGGAGCGCAGCTGGGTCGGCCTCGTCGCGCAGGCGGGCATCACGGCATTCGTCGACTGGTACAACGCCCCGAGCAGCAGGCGAACGCTCACGACCGATGTCTTCGGCGCCGCTCCACGCGAGCTCGCTCGCATCCTCAGCCTCGAGCAGACCGTCGCCCTCGTGCGCACCACGATCGCGGTCGTGGAGTCGGCGATCGAGGAGCTCTCCGAGCCCGCTGATCGCCCCGCGCTGCGCGAGGCGATCCTGCTGTATTCCCGTGAGATCGCCTTCGCAGCGGCAGAGGTCTATGCGCGCGCTGCGGAGGCTCGTGGCGCCTGGGACGCCCGGCTCGAGGCCCTCATCATCGACTCCCTCCTGCGCGATGACCTCGACGAGTTCGTGCTCGGGCGCGCCGCGGCACTTGGCTGGACGGGACGGGAGGGGATGGTCGTCGTTGCAGGTCCCGTGCCGAGCGGTGACCCGGAGGGGGCACTCGCGATCATGCGCAGAGCTGCCGCCAATCACGATCTTGACCTCCTCGCGGGTGTGCACGGCACGACCGTGCTCGCCCTCGTCGGACGGGCCGACGACCCGACCAGGGCGGCCCGGCTGCTCAGCTCCCATTTCGGTGATGGTGCCGTTGTCTTCAGCGGGCTCATCGGCTCGTTCGCCGAGATCCCACAGGCCACTCGGTCAACCCTGCTCGGGCTGCAGGCCGCTCCCGGATGGGAGCATGCCCCTCGCCCGGTGAGTACCGACGAACTGCTGCCCGAGCGCGCCCTCGCCGGCGACCTCGGAGCGGCCCGCCAGCTCGTCGAGCAGGTCTATTTGGCCCTCCGCGAGGACCCGGCCCTCCTCGTGACCGCAGCGGCCTATCTCGAACAGGTGCCCTCGCTCGAGGCCACGGCACGAGCGTTGTTCATCCACCCCAACACCGTTCGCTACCGACTGCGGCGAATCGCCGAGGTCACCGGCTGGAGCGCCACCGATCCCCGCGGCGCCTACGCCCTGCGGATCGGCCTCACCCTCGGCCGCCTCCACCCCCACCCCCCGTCGTTTCGTCCGGATGCTGGCTGAAGCGACGCGAAATGTGGTTATTTGAGACATATTGACGTCACTTCATCCGATCGGGGACGGGGCACCCCGACATTCGTCTTGTAGGGTTCCTACAACAACCCCACACGGACGTTGGCC
>CALPZT020000164.1 GCA_943328365.2 Bifidobacterium breve
GTTCACAGGGTGCGCTGGCCCCATGCGCACGACTCTCACGCTTGACGATGACGTGGCCATGCTGCTCAAAAGGTTCAGCGAGGAAGCCGGGCTCACCTTCCGAGACGCGGTCAACGAGTCGATTCGTCGTGGGCTGATTCCACAGGCGCATCGGGAGGCGGTCAAGATCCCTCAGCAGCAGTCTGAGGCCGTCGAGTGATCGTTCCTCACGTCAATCTGCTCGTTCACACGATGAATGCGGAGAGCGAGCACCAGGAGCGAGCCTGGTCATGGCGCTCCTCAACATGGCACAGCACTGAACACAGGATCATCTGCACGTCATGGACGCGCTGATGGCAGGTGCCGGCCGGGGTGGTGATCTCACTCCGGATGCGCACCTTGCCGCGCTCGCTGTGGCGAACAGTGGCACTATCTCCTCACAGGATGCTGACTTTTCCCGTTTTCACGGGGTGCGCTGGATCAATCCCTGCGCCTCGTCCACCTGCCCACAGACGGAGGACGGTGTCATGGAGAACATGAGCGAGCAGCAACTCACATCCGTGGAGCGGACCCTGACATCGGCGTTGCTGGCCTGGTCGGCTGCGAGCGTGGCGGTGGGAGCCACGGTCACCGTGGCTGGTCGTTCGTCCGCGAGCGATGAGGTGATGGCCTTTGGCCGACAGACGGCCGCGTGGGGTGCCGTTGATGCCTTGATTGCGGGAGGCGGTGTTCTCAGCAGGCGTCGTCGTGGCCCATTGTCCGGCGACGAAGCCGACAAGAAGATCCGGTCACTGCGCACCCTGCTCCTCGTGAATGCCGCTGCAGATGTCGGATACATCGCCGGTGGAGCTCTCCTGATCGCGCGCGGGCGGAGGGGTCGCAAGACCCTCCGGATGAGCATGGGTGACGGCGCAGCGATTGCGATTCAAGGAGCATTTCTGCTCGTCCTGGATCTGTCGCAGGCCCGACAGCTTCCCTGATCCATCGCGCATGTGCAGGGCATTGATGAGGGCCCACTTCGTCGTGGCGAACTGGGATGCAGCCGAACCGGGGCTCTTCGCTCGACGCGACGAACATTGAGTCACCCCTCTCCATTCGTGAGCGCAGGTAACGTCGAGCTGTTCCGCGGTGGGGCGGGTCGGGCTCGAACCGACGACCACCAGATCGTGGGTCCCCTGGTGCCCGCTCACGCCCGCTCGCCACGGCCTATGTTGAACGGGCTCGTCGTTGGATTCTCGCGTCGAGGTCTGCAAGTTCGTCGAGCAGCGCGCTCGCGCCCCACACTTGATTGCGCTTGCGGTCGGTCAGTGGTCGCAGGATCCCCGCGGCCTCGAGTCGTTCGATGGCTGTGTAGGCGACGGTCGTGCCCGAGCCAAGTACGGCTTCGGCGTCAGCCGCTGAGAGCTCCGGATGTGCGAGCAGGAAGTCCATCAACACCAGTGGTGCGCTGCCGCGTCGCGATCTTCCTAGATCGGCGAGCCACTGGTCTGGAAGCTCGCGGATCCTGATGGCGGGCACGCTTGATTCCTCAGAGGCGGCGAGGGACGCAAAGGCGGCGAGCGACGCAAAGGCGAACAGGCCAACGATCGGCTCGAGGTCTCCCGATCGATATGCATCGAGGGTCTCGAAGTAGTCGTCGCGTCGAGCTACCAGCGCTGAGGCCATGGGCACCACGACTGTTGTTGTCGTTCCGCGGATCGGAAGCGATACCTCACGCGGGGCGATTCACCGTGACGCTGATCTTGGCTGACGCCTGCCTGGCTTACGAAGGTGCTCATGCGCCTGGCCGGCAACTTCTCGACCTCCGGATTCATGGCGGGCTGGAGGCGCCGGTGATCGCATCACTCGGCGGCGTTGCGGCTGCCCAGTTCGCGCAACTGTACCTCGCAGGGCAGCGGGCTCATGCGGGCACATTTGAACATACAGTTCACTTTTCGGCTTGCGATTCCCCCGAGAGCAGCGGTCGCGGCCCGCCCTCACCGAGAGTTGTGCACTATGGCCTCTATCGCGCCAAGTGAAAATATGCCCTGGACGCATGCGCCTTGTGTATCGCGGCTAGAGCACATGCCACTGCTCCTAGTACGTAGGCGATGCCCTGCAAGCCCGTGAGTAGTCGCCATTCCTCGTTCATGAATGAAGGGAACGAATGGAGAACAAAACCCGAGATGTACGAGGCAATTGCCAGGATAGTGACCACTACCGCGGGCGTTCCAATCTGCACGGAGAGGTATGCCCTGAATGAGAAGACGGCAAACATCACAATGAGAAGGGCTAATGCAAGCAGGGAGAATTGCGCGTAATTCGCATCCTCTTCGCCGACCCAGATGAGATCCACGCCGTAGATGAGCATTCCGCCACCAAAAAGCAATAGCTGAATAAAGGTGGCCTTGATCAAAGGCTCACCCGAATTGATGGGTTGAATAAGTTGCGATTCCTTGCGGGCCATCACCGCGAAGGTCCCCAAAGAGGCACTCATGGCAGCGATGCCGCTCATAAGAAAACCGAGTTGGGTCGCAGACTCGGTGCCTAATCTGGCTGGGTCAACCACGTAGGGAATCCATAGGGCGCCGAAGGTCAGGATGGCAATCAAGAACAGAATAAAAGATGCCCACCCGCGTCGCTCCACGTTCGTGCGCCACTCGATCAGTAGCGCAACGGCGATGAGCGCGGGGCCGAGAGCCTGTAGAGCAAAGTTGAGTCGGTCATATGTGGGGAACCAACCGACCCCGATCGCGCCAATTCCTAAGGCAAGGAAACCGGTTGCGACCAGCCACAATGAAGCGCTACGGACGGGGACGACCTCGGTCTCAAGATTTCGTCGCGACATGCGATCAGTTCCCTCCAGTGCACGGCGATTTGGCAAAATTCAAGGTTACAGGCTCTTTTGACATACCCGTGGGTCTTCTTGGGCGCGGGGTAAGGCTGCACGCCGTTCCCCGCCTAGGTTTCTCGCTGTTGAGGACGTGAAACCTGGAAGACAGGAAAACGGCGTGCAGAGTGAAAGGTTATGGCGTGGGCTCCTAGGGCTCGAGAACCCGGTCGTCGAGGGCGTGGAGTTCTGGCGTGGACGAGGGCGTGCTCGTCGCGTGGGTGAGGCCGTCGAAGGGGAAGCGGAACAGGTGCGGGCAGTGGGATAAGCGCGGCCCGACGTACGACGCGGGCTCGGGCCGGCGCTGCCATGCCCGAATGCACGGCAAAACACCACTCACACGAACGAGAAAATCAGCGCTTCCCTGGGGGCCTCAGTAGCAGTTGATCTCGCTGAGCGACGCTCCCTGCGCCCGTCGCTCAGACCGCGGCAGGGTCACGATCGCTGTCTGGCCGCGTCGCACGCGCGGGAGCACCGCGGCGACGTCCGAGAGGAAGACATTGGACGTCGAGAGAAGGTCGGCCTGCGTCCACTGATTGAGGGAGAGGTAGAGGCCGTGGGGGCAGGAGGTCGATACTGCGGTGACCTTGACCTGCCAGCAGGAACGAGGCGGGCAGTCCGGCTTCTTCACCAATGACCATCGAAGCCCGGCGACGTCCTGTGCCTGAGCGCTCGCAACGCCTGGCCCGAGGAGCGCGCACAGTGCCAGCGCAACCGGCGCTACCCAGCGAATGACGACCACCTCCCTACACTGCTGACCATGGAGCATCGATGAACTCGCCGGGCGAGTTCACCCCCGCGACTGCGACCCAGCGCCGATGGGCGAGGACGCTGTTCGCGTTTGCCGTGATGCTAGCCCTTGTCGCGCCGGCCCCCGCATCGGCGGCCCCTGCAGTCAAGGGCGTCGTCGTTCCCGCGTTCGACCGCACACCGGTCTCCTTCTCCTCCGACGACAACAGGCGGGACGTGTCGACGCAGGCGTCGTTCCCGGCGAGCGGCGAGTTCGCGCGCATCACCATGCACGTCAGCCTGGACTGCCCTGCTGGCGGCTGCGATCCCTGGGACCGGTACGGCACGATCGGCGTGGTAACCGGCCCCGGCACAGACGATTCCCCGGCGGCGGTCATTGAGCTCACCCGATTCATGACGCCCTACGGGGTGGGAGGCCGCTGGTCCCTCGACGTCACAGACATGCGGCCGCTCCTCACGGGCGACGTGACCTTGGCTGCCCACATCGACACATGGGTCGGGCCGGGCAGCGATGGCGGGGCCGGCTGGCAGCTCAGTTCGTGGTTCGACCTCGCCCCCGGTCGTCCCCCGCGCAAGGCCATCGCCGTCATCCCGGTCTGGTCGCCCCGTGAGGTCCGATACGGGGATCCGGTCGTCCCGACGGCGGTCGACGCTCCGACCGTCACCCTTGAACTCCCTGCGGCCAAGGCGTTCTCCCTGCGGACGTTCGTCACCGGCCACGGGCAGGGAAATGAGGACGACTGCGCCGAGTTCTGCCCGCGCACCCACACCATCCGGGTCAATGGCGCACGGCACGATCTCGCTGGATGGCGCAACGACTGCGCCACGTCGGGCGTCCGTGGGCAGCGTGGCAACTACTGGTACTCGCGCGCCGGCTGGTGCCCGGGCTCGCTCGTCACGCCATGGGATGTTGACGTGAGCGGCGACATACCGGGCCGCACGGCCCGGGTCGCATACGCCGTCACCCCGTACGTGAACGGCTGCCGGCCCGGAGCGGCGCCGTTCATCCCGACGACCTGCACGCTCGGAACATCCGCCGAGTACGACGGCGGAAACCACACACCGCCGATCTACCGGCTCTCGACCGTCCTCATCGCCTTCCGCTAGCCATCGGTGATCCGGCCAGCCGAAGGCCGGCTCGTGATCCTTTCCTCGAAGTGCCCAGATCTCGCCCCGGCGAAGTCCGCAGAAGGCGGCCACGAGGAACATCAGGTCGTAGTAGCCGGGAGCGGTGTATTCCCTGCGCGCTTGCGTGGACGAGAACGTGCGGGGCTGGGCGAGCGCACAGATCAGAAACAGGACGTCCTCGGTTCTTGCGCGCTGTCCAGCTTGATGA
>CALPZT020000165.1 GCA_943328365.2 Bifidobacterium breve
TCCAGCAGCGACAGGGCAACGGGCGGCGCGGGCAACGGCCGACCTCCTGGAGCGGCGCTCCGAATGGCTGCCTCGTCTCACCGAGGAGGCAATCGGACCCGATGGCACGTACATGGTGGCGCCGGCGCGTCGCTTCAGCTCAGCGCAGCAGGGTGCGCTCATGCTCCGCGAGAGCCCTCGCCTGCCGGCGACCGGATGCGAGACCGGTGACTGGAGCCACGTCGACGTGTACCTCACGAAGACAATCGACTACCGGCTTGTGCTCTTCGCCGGATCTCGCTGGGAACCGCAGCTCGTGAAGTGGGTGGTCGAGCGGGGGTCGAAGCTCATTTCCGTCGGCGGCGAGGTGGACGCGGCTTCGCTCACGATTCGCTACGCGCACGATGATGACGACGATGTGCGGCTCCTCGCCGAGGTAGCGGTCGCTGAGCTGCTGGCCGAGGGGCTCTGGTCCGCGGCGGCGTCATAGCTTCACGCTTGCCGCTGGCAACGCGTCACACGCCCGGCTGCACGCCTCGCCTGAGCCGGCGCATGCTCCTGTCATTGAGGATGGCCGCGAGTTCGTCGTCAGCGCCGACAACGATGAGCAGGTCGCGAGCCCGGCTCATCCCGGCGTAGAGAACGCTCCTGGGGTCGATGCCGTCGTGGAAGCCGTTGACGGCGAGCACGACGGCCGGGCGTTCGAGGCCCTTGAACCCCGAGACCGTGGAGTAGAACACGGCATTCGCCGACCAGAGGTCGTCCCAGTAGGCAACGCGGTCGTTGGCCTGCTCGATCTGCACCGGGTGCCGGTGCTTCGTCGTGAGGAGTGCGATGTGCTCGGGAAGCCAGCCCCGATCGTCAAGGAGGGCTTGCACCGCATCGTCAGCAGCGCCCATGACGTCGTCTTGGACGCAGGGCACGTACTCGACGGGGAAGCCTTCGCCTCCCATCGCCGTGATGGGGGCCGTGAGGAGCGGCCGAAAGGTATCGACGATCTGCCTGGCATTGCGAAGGTTCTCATCGAGGACGAGCGGGGTGAGCGGCAAGTCGGGCCGGCCCCTGCGGTCGCTGAAGACGGCTTGCTCGTCGTCGCGGAAGACGGCAAGGCGAAACGAGTCGGACGAGGCTGACGCGAGCAGTGCTGTCCACCAGGAGTCTGCGAAATCCTGGGCCTCGTCGATGACGAAGGCAGTGAACCGGGACGACGCGTCGAGTGACGCAGCGGCCTCGATCATCCGTGCCGGTGCCTCCATGATCCAAAAGTCGTTGCCCTCTGCGGCTCCCGGCTGCACACCCCACTGGTAGCCGAGCTGGTGGAAGGTGCCGAGGTATGCGGGCTGCTGCGATGGCGGCAGGGTTGCCATCGCCCGCCTGGCCATCTCTGCGACGCCGCGCCCGTAGGAGACGAAGCACACGCGTTCACCCGCCTTGGCCCAACGGCGGGCCTGCTCGATCGCCAGCCAGGTCTTGCCGGTGCCAGCCGACCCGGTGACCTCGATGCGGGGGTTATTGCGGACGGCCGAGAGCAGGCCGGCCTGCGCCTCGGTGAGGTCGTCGGCGTGGCGCAGGCGTGCGGCGGTGCGGCCGATGATCTCGCGCTCAGCATCAGGCGCTCCGAGGAGCAGATCGAGTGCGGAGTCGACCCAGCCTTCGACCAGTCGGAACATGTGCAACGCGGGCGAAATCAACCGGTCGTACGCGATCCCGGCCGCATCCTGGAGATCCTCACTGCCGATGATGAGGTCGCGTCGGGCCTCTGGCCCCATCGCCTCAGTGACGTGCATGTAGGGGAAGGCGACGAGCCAGGTGGCGCGCAGGGCGCCCCGCGACCAGGTGGGCTGGCCCTCGAGGTACCGCTTGAGTGCGTAGACGCCTGCTCGTGCCTGCTCGACCGGGGCGATCGCGCGGGACCCCGTCGCGTCAGTCTGCGTCCAGCCCCCGTCGGCGAATGCCACGTGCCCGCCCTTGACCTCGATGACGACGGCGCCGCAATCCGGCATGAGCACGAGCAGATCGATCTCGACCTCGCCGTGCACGGGATCGGTGAATCGAACCCCGTGGAGAAGGACGTCGCAGTCACGAAGGTGATCGCGGAGACCCTCCCAGACGATGCGCTCCGAATCGTCCTCGAATCTCGGATGCTCTGGAACCAGTCGCGCGGTCATTCCCCCTCGATTCATGTTGTCGGGTCCGCCGCGGGCCCGATGCGCGAGCGTCTGCGAGCGGCGCTGCTCAGGGATTCGAGCCCCCTCGTTAGGTACGGTAGGGCATGCGGACGAACTCCGTCACCGATCCTCGAATCGATGTTGACGGGCAAACGGCCTGGCTGAAGGCGAATGAAGTACCTGGCTGAAGGCGGATGAGGAAGGCGGTGGGCGTGAACAGGAAGCTCGCGGGCGCCCTCGTCGCGGCATCCGACCGAAACTGGACAGGGGCCGTGCTCGCCCGTGACAAGAAGACCGGGTCAGAGGCGTCCGTCTACCTCTATGAGGGCGGCATCTACTCTCTCGAGCTCGACGATTATGAGCCGAGTTTCGTCTCGAGGCTCATAGCCGCCGGCCATATCGATGCTGCCCGGCTTGCGTCGGTGCGGCCGAGTCTTGACCGCGAGACCGCCAACCACATGGTCGGACGTATCGTCGTCGACTGCGGCTGGATTTCCGTTGACAGGCTCGCCGAATACCACCGCGAGTATCTGCTCGCCGGTCTCGGTGCCGTGCTGCGACGTCAGTCCCTTCGAATTCGCGAGTCGAAGAACGAAATCACCTCGCGCTTTTGCATCCTGCCGTCGGGCATCGGCGAGCTTGTCTCCGAGATCGAGATCCGGCAGATGCAACTCGACCGGGCAGCATCGGCGCTCGCGGGAAGTCGTCACGCAGGCTCCTGCGTCCTGCGCGTCATGCGGAGCACGGCCGGGGTCTCGAATGGATCCCCGGAACTCGATGCCTTCATGCGCGCTGTCGATGGGGTGCGTTCTGTCGATGAGGTAGCGGCAATGTGCGGCTTCACCAGGGCGGAGGCTGTCTTCCATGCTTCCGTGCTCACGACTGCAGGGGTGGCGATCGTGGCGGCAACTGCCGAGCCCCCCGCGCAGGCACGGTCACTGCGAGTGCCGGAGGACTTCGGGATGCTCACGGTGACCCCGGGATTGCCGGGCGTGCGATCGTCGAGCCTGCAGGTCGCTTCGGCAACGCCAGCCCTGGATGCGCAGTCGGTATCGGCAGCACCGCGCCGGACACCCAGGAGATCAGGGGCGTGGGCTGAGACGGTTCCTCTGGCCCGTCCCAAGGTTCCGCCTCGTGATCTCACCACCCAAGTGATCGCCCGGCCACCCGCAGGCCAGGGCGCGCCATGAGTTCCGACCGGCCGGGTGACTCGGCTGACCCTGCACCGAGATCGCTCCTGTGGGCAGGTCAGGGTGCGGCCTCAGGCGAAACAGGAATCCGGCCCAGGGAGCGCCCACCGCATGGTGGCGAACCGGTTCGGCCGGTGCTCGGCCCCGATGCATTCTGGCGCCGCGAGTTCATCCTCACCGGTCCGCCGGCGTCGAAGAAATACCGGCAGCGGGCTCGATAGCCGGACGAGGCATGTCGAGCCCTCCGCCTGCGAGCCCTTCAACAGCGAAGGCCAGGGGCCGCGACATGCGCAGCACCTGGCCTTCGCCAGCGTTCAGGGAATGCTAGGCAAGTGCCTTCGTCTTGATGGTGTCGAACTCGGCCTGCGTGATCGTGCCGGCATCGAGCAGGGCCTTCGCCGAGCTGATCTGCTCAGTGGCGTTGGTACCGGCCATCGACTGGATGTAGGCCTGACGTGCCTCCTGGTTCTCGACTGCTGCGGCCTGCTGGCGCTCGGCCATGCCCTTGCCGCGGAAGATCACGTAGATGAAGATCGTGATGAAGTGGAAGAACAGCAGGGCAATGATCCACAGGAGCTTGATCCAGCCGCTCATCTTGTGATCGCGGAAGATGTCGAGGAGCACCATGAACAGGAGCATGAAGTAGAAGACCATGAAGAAGATGATGAGCAGGGTCCAGAGGAAATTGCCGTCGTTCACAGGGTGGGCCTTTCATTGAAGGAAGTCGATCGTGCGAGGTGAACCATGAACTGGCTCTGATTTCCTCGACGCCGAAGGATACCTGCGGCGTCGGTGGTTTCCGAAACCCGAGCCCGTCGGCATGGGCTGGAAACGGGACTGATCAGGATTCGGGGCTGGCGGTTCGAACAAGCCACTCGCCAACCTGGCGGATGAACGCATCGAGATCGCCGAGATCAGCGAGCCGATTCGTGACGATCGCGTCGTCGACCCCGACGTATTCATGGACGAGGACGTTTCGAAACCCGACGGCCATGCGCATGCGCTCGGCAATCGCAGGATCAATGAACCGGCGATTGCCGAGGATCCTTATCGCGTCGCCGTTGTCCCTGGGGACGGTTGATGCGTCGGTGCTGCAGATGTGCTGCGCGATGTCGATGCATGCTTCTACCGCGCAGATGAAAAGGTACTTGATCCCGGGCAACCACAGGGGATCTGAGCGGCGGTCGCTGTTCGCCGACTGCTCCAGTCGCAGGGATTGGACAGCGCTGTCGGTCGCTCGCAGCAGGCGGACGATGCGGATCTCATCGACCACGACGCACCGCCTCGAGGAACGCGCGGTGCGATCGATCGATCCGGTACTGCTCGTCGGAGTAGGTCTTCCGGGTCTGGGATTCCCACCGCACTCGGGCGGCAGGTCCAGCTCGAAGGAGGCGGGGACCGGCTCGGCGAAGTACGCCGCGATGTCGATGGCGGAGTCCGGACGGGCCGTTCTCGCTGCCTGGCTGCCGTGAAGCTAGGCGAACTGCGCGCCGCTGCCCCGCAGAATCGCCAGTGAAGCATCGAGTGCGGGGTTCACCATGAATCGATGATGGCACAACTCCTGCCGCACGGACCTGTGCTGTCA
>CALPZT020000166.1 GCA_943328365.2 Bifidobacterium breve
GGGACCCAGAACGGCTCGCCACCCATCTCGACGACGAGCGCCTCTGCCACCGGCCGCAGCACGTCGGGGGCGGTGACCCCGAAGGGGCAGTCGCTGAGCCGGGCGAGGTCCAGGCTCGTGCCGGTGAAGGTCATGACGGGGTGCAGGGCCAGAGGAAGGGCACCCATCCGGGTAGCCGGATCGAGCACTCCGATGCCGAACCGCCCGGCCGGGTGGCACCAGAACTGCCCCGGGTGCACATTGCCGGTCTCGGCGAGGCCGGTGATAAGCGCCGGCAGCGCGTCATCGGGCACGGCGACGAGCACGAGGTCGACATCGCGGACGGTCGCGGGCAGATCGAGGATCGGCACCCCCGGCAGCATTGCCTCGGCCCTGAGCCGCGAGATATCCGACACCGCGGTCACTGCAGCAACGTCATGACCGGCCCGGCGCAGGGCGGCACCGAGCACGGCACCGACACGTCCGGCCCCGATCACGCCGACGCTCAGCCTCGGCGGGCCCTCATCGCTCACAGGTGGAGCCTAGAGGCCGGTACCGTCGGTGATCGTGCCGGATGAACTCGCGCTCGCTGATGCCTGGGAGGACACCCTCACCGGGGATCGCTCGTTCTATCGCAGCCCCGACGGCGACCCGTATCGGCACTTCGCGACCGACATCGCAGGGAGTGAGGAGATCGTTCCCCGCGTTCAAGAACTCCTCGCCATCGCAGCGGATTGTCCCGGCGGGCCTCTCACCGTCATCGACCTCGGATCCGGTGCAGGCGGGCTCCTGACGAGACTTGCGAATGCGGGCACCGACGCCCGGCTCATCGGAATCGACCTCCGTTCGCGCCCACCCGGCCTCGACCCCGGGATCGAATGGATCACCGGGGATGCCCGGCAGGCCGCCAGCGACCTGCGCGGGATCCGAGGGGTGGTCGTCGCCCACGAATTCCTCGATGACATCCCCTGCGAGGCCGTCGAGGCGGATGAGGATGGCCGACCCCGGCGCATCCTCGTTGATCCGATCAGCCTCGAGCTCATCCTCGGCGAGCTTCTCGACGATCCCGCCGACCTTGCTTGGCTCAAGGAGTGGTGGCCGGTCACCCGGCCGTTCATGCGGGCGGAGATCGGCAGTAGCCGCGACGACGCATGGGCCGCCATCACCGGGATGCTCGACGCCGGTGCGGCCGTCGCCATCGACTACGGCCACACGCGAGCTGAGCGGGTCGCAGGCACGTGGGATGGCGGCACCCTCGTCGGGTACCGGGACGGCCGAGTAGTGACCCCCGTCGCCGATGGATCCTGCAACCTCACCGCCCACGTGGCGATTGATTCGGTTGCAGCCGCAGCACCCCGAGCGCAATCGACGAGCATTGCGCGGTGGTCCGCAGCACCCGGGCGCGCTGACTTCGTCAGCATCGTCCAGACCTTCACCTGACACACTTGCCCAGTGACGTCACGCCAGGTCCTCGTCGCGCTCGGGGCAGCCCGCCATCTCGATGCAGACCTCATCCTCGATCTCGGCGATCTTCACCCCGCGCAGCACGGCGCCCTGCAACTCGCGCTGGACCTTGAGGGTGACGTCATCACCGGGGCCGATGCGCGAGTCGGACTGCTGCACCGCAGCGCAGAAAAGCTCTTCGAGGCCCGTGACTACCGGCAGATCCTCATGCTCGCGAACCGGCACGACTGGCTCTCGGCCTTCTCGTCCGAACTCGGAGTCGCCCTCACCATCGAGGCAGCCATGGGGATCATCCCGCCCGAGCGCGCGACATGGGCCCGCACCCTGCTCGCCGAGGTCAACCGTGTCACGGCATCACTCCTGCTCATCGGGGCGGCTGTACCAGATGCCGTGCCAAGCCTAGGAATCCGCGAGGAGCTCCAGGAACTCCAGGAGCGCGCCACCGGCGGCCGCGTTCACCCGATGATCACTCGAATCGGCGGGCTCGCCCACCCGCTCGCTCCCGATTGGCTCGAAGACCTCGAACGAGTGCTCGCACGACTCACCGATCAACTGCCCGTAATGCGTGAGGCAGTGAGCGCCGCGATGGCACCACTCACCGGCGTAGCGGTCATCACCCGCGATGATGCGCTGTCCATCGGAGTGAGCGGGCCGGTCGCCCGCGCAAGCGGCGTCGACCTCGACCTCCGTCGCGATGCGCAACTGCTCGCCTACCCGGAACTCGCACCGCTCATCGACATTCCGATCGCCACTACCGGCGATATCCCCGCGCGCTACCGGGTTCTTCTCGCCCAGATCCCGGTGAGCATCGCGCTCGCCTGCGCTGCCGCTGATCGCCTGCGCGAGCTGGGCGAAGGGCCGGTGAACGTGCCGCTGCCGAAGGTCGTTCGGGTACCGGAAAGCACGAGTTACGGGGAGTTCGAGGGGCCGCTCGGGCGCAGTGGCTACCTGCTCAGCAGCGTCGGCGAGAAGACACCGTGGCGACTGAAACTAAGAACCCCGTCATTCACGAATGTCCAGGCGCTCGCACGAGCCCTGCCGGGTACTCCGCTCACAGCACTGGCTCCGGCGGTAACGTCCTTCTTCTTCGTCGTCGGCGACATCGACCGCTGAACTGGCACCGCAGACCGTTCGGTCTACTTCTCGTGGTCGCGAATGTACGTGGCGAAACGCGCACGCAGGAGCGCCTCGGTTGTCGGGTCGAGCTCATTGTCGCCGAGCATCTCGCGCACGGCCTTCACCGTCTCGATGAAGGTGCCGCCGATCGCACCGAGATCGCCGCCCTCGCCCTCGATCGCCACCATGCCGGGCATATGCGAGAACAGATCGGTGAAGAAACCAATATCGACACGCTTCTCAGCAAGGTGAAAGGCGCGGTGTCGCAGCTCGTCGAAGGGCAGGTCCTCAAGAATCGTGGTGTCGCTCATGGCTGCGAGCCTATACGCGCGACCGTGCCGCCCGGCTCCGGACGCCGCTCGACAGCGCGTCCGTGGCCGGGCCTGTCGCCATCGCCGTCGAGCGGGAGGCGGCATAGATGCTCTAGCCACAGCGCCGTGGCAACGAGAGCGAGTGAGCCCACCGCCGTCGCAAGGGCCGCGCTCAGTGCATCGCCGCCCGCTTCGGTCGCTCGCGAGGGCAGGGTGCCGATTGCGATCCCTGCGTAGAACCCGGCAACGAGCGAACCGGTTCGCGAGGCGGCCATGGCGAGCGCCGCCGTGCGTGCCGCGACAAGCGGTGGCAATGGTTGCGAGCCGGGCTTGCGCTGGAGGCGAGGCCGGCTGAGGACGGTCCAGACGAGCAGCGCCAGGGCAAGGAACCACATGGCCACCCCCGCAAGCCACGGCACCGGGATAACGCGGCCAGACCGACCCTCGACGAGGGTCACCGCACCCCAGCCGATCGCTGCGGCGATGACAGCGAGGCCGGCAAGCAGCCGAATGCGGGTCGGTGTCATGGCATTCACTCGTTGGGTATCCGATCGCTCGATATGCGGACTCCGGAGGTGTCGACCTTGAGATCCCTGATCCGTCCGTGGCCGACGAGCGTCGCGTCCGGCTCGATCTCGAGCCAGGGGACGATGACGAATCCGCGCTCGTGGGCGCGGGGATGCGGCAGGGTGAGCACGGGATCATCGCTCACCGCACCACCGGCATCGATGATGTCGATATCGAGGGTGCGCGGCCCCCAGCGCTCCGCTCGCACTCGCTCCCATTCAGCCTCGATTGCATGTGCTCGCTCAAGCAGGGCCATGACGGGAATGGTCGCCCGGACGAGCACGACCGCATTCGCGTACTCCGGTTGCTGCGGGCCCCCGACCGGCTCGGTCTCGTAGACCGACGACACCGCGACCACTTCGACACCCGGGGTCGCCCTGAGTCCGTCGACAGCGCCACGCAGTGCAGCAAGACGGTCGCCGAGATTGGCCCCGAGGGCGATCACCACATCCACCGGATGCACCTGCTTGATGTTGGACGCAGTCGTCATCGTCACGGCCTGGTGATGGTCACGCTGACATCGGTGAACGGGACGATGATGGGCGCGGATGGCTTGTGAACGGTCACCACGACACCCTGCACCCCCTGCATCGCTAGGAGCGCGTCGGAGATTCGCTCGGCCACGGTCTCAATGAGATCAGCCGGCTCGCCGACGAGCACGGCATGGGCCCGGTTCGCGGCATCGCCGTAGTCGACGCTCATCGCGAGATCGTCGGTGCGAGCCGCCTCGCGGGTCGACACGAACAGCTGCACGTCGGCGAGGAACTCCTGGCCCTCGCGGCGCTCATGGTCAAAGACGCCGTGGTAGCCGAAACCCGCGATGCCGGTGATCGTGATGATGTCGCTCATTCGCTGCCCCTTGACCATGCTCGCCCGACCGTTACCGCATCGCGTGAATTCGCGACGTCATGGACACGAATACCCCAGGCTCCCGCTGCAGCCGAGAGCGCCGACACGGCATCGGTTGCGGCATCTCGTCCGGACGCGGACCTCGGCTCGCCGGCATTCACCCCACTCGGCTCCGCGAGCAGCGACCCGAGGAAGCGCTTGCGGGATGCGCCGACGAGGACCGGGTAGCCCATGGCCTGCAGATCGCCAAGGCGGTGGAGGAGCGCCCAGTTGTGATTGGCATCCTTCGCGAATCCGAGCCCGGGATCGACGATGATCGAACCCGGGGCGACCCCGGCGCCGATGGCGTCGGCGACACGGGCCTGAAGGTCGTTCACCACATCGGTCACGACATCGCCATAGGCGGCACGTTCGTTCATGGTGGCACTCGGGCCGCGCCAGTGCATCACGACATATGGCACCGCGAGGTCGGCAACCGTTCGGTACATCGCATCGTCGGCGAGGCCGCCGCTCACGTCGTTGACGAGGCAGGCCCCTGCTTGCACCGCCGATTCCGCGGTGCTCGCGCGCATCGTGTCGATGCTTACCGCTACGCCGGCCCCGACAAGCGCGCGCACAACC
>CALPZT020000167.1 GCA_943328365.2 Bifidobacterium breve
AAGCCGATGGCCTTGCCGTACTGGCGGTCGGCCCTGATCGCGTCACGGAGCTTGAACAGCCGCGCATCGGTCGACTCGTGGTCGAGCTGGGCAGCCCACTGGCAGGGCGTATGGGGCTTGGGCACGAACCCGCCGATCGAGACGGTGCACCGGATGTCATTGCGACCCGTCGCTGCGCGCCCAGCCTTGATGACCTCGCGGGCGAGGGTCGCGATCTGGAGGATGTCGTCATCGGTCTCGGTCGGCAGCCCGCACATGAAGTAGAGCTTCACCGAACGCCAGCCGGCACTGTAGGCCGTCGTCACCGTCCGGATGAGGTCTTCCTCGTTCACCATCTTGTTGATGACCCGACGCATTCGCTCGCTGCCGCCCTCCGGGGCGAACGTGAGCCCACTGCGGCGTCCGTTGCGGGAGAGCTCATTGGCGAGGTCGACGTTGAAGGCATCGACCCGCGTGCTCGGGAGCGACAGGGACGTCTGGGTGTCCTCATAGCGATCGGCGAGATTGCGCGCAATGTCGGCGATCTCCGAGTGATCGGCGCTCGACAGCGAGAGCAGGCCCACCTCCTCGTACCCGGTCTTCTTCAGCCCCGCATCGACCATCGCGGCGATGCCCGTGATGCTGCGCTCGCGCACCGGCCTGGTGATCATGCCCGCCTGGCAGAAGCGGCAACCCCGCGTGCAGCCCCGGAAGATCTCGACGCTCATGCGCTCATGCACCGTCTCGGCGAGCGGCACGAGCGGGGCCTTCGGGTACGGCCACGCGTCGAGGTCCATGAGCGTGTGCTTGCGAACCCGCCACGGAACATCGGGCCGATTCGGCGCGACGCGCTGGATGCGTCCGTCGTCGAGATAGGTCACGTCGTAGAACTGCGGAACGTAGATGACGCCGGTCCTCGCGAGTTCGAGGAGCAGGCCCTCTCGCCCGCCCGGGCGCCCGGATTCCTTCCATGAGCGCACGATGTCGGTGATGAGGAGGACTGCCTCCTCGCCGTCGCCGAGCACAGCGGCATCGATGATGTCGGCGATCGGCTCGGGGTTGAAGGCCGCATGGCCCCCGGCCACGATGATCGGGTGGGTCTCGTCGCGATCGACCGAGAGCAGCGGGATCCCGGCGAGGTCGATGGCCGTGAGCATGTTCGTGTAGCCGAGTTCCGTCGAGAACGACAGTCCGAACACGTCGAAATCGCCCACCGCTCGGTGGCCATCGACGGTGAACTGCGGCACCGAATGCTCCCGCATGAGCGCCTCGAGATCGGGCCACACCGCGTACGTGCGCTCCGCGAGGACGTCCGCACGCTCGTTGAGGACTTCATAGAGGATCTGGACGCCCTGATTCGGCGCGCCGACCTCGTAGGCATCGGGGTACATGATCGCCCAGCGGACAGCCGTGGACTCCCACTCCTTGACCGTCGCATTGAGCTCGCCGCCGACGTACTGAATCGGCTTCGAGACGAGCGGCAACAGCAGTTCGAGCCGATCGAAGACCGAGGCGCCTCGGCGATCGGGCAGGGTGACAGTCATGAGCGTGAGTCTAACCGCGGTCGGGTATTTCACCTGTCGGCGGCGAGGCGGGCGCGGGGTCCTTCACAGGGATGTGCGCCGGCCATGCAGTCGAACATTCTCGAGCAGGCCCACGCCGATCCAGCAGGCCATCATCGACGTGCCTCCGGCAGACACGAACGGGAGCGGGATTCCGGTGATCGGCATGATGCCGAGGCTCATGCCGACGTTCTCGAACATCTGGAAGGCCAGCCATGCGACGACCCCCGTCGCGACGAGTCGGCCGTAGAGATCGTCGGCACGCAGTGCGATGAGCACCCCGCGCACGAGAATCACGCCGATGAGGACGAGCAGCACCATCGCGCCGATGAAACCGAGCTCCTCCCCCACGACGGTGAAGATGAAGTCGCTCTCGTTGACCGGCACGAAGCTGCCCTGGGTCTGCGGCCCTTCGAAGAGCCCGTACCCCGTCATCCCGCCCCCGCCAATGGCGATTCTTGCCTGATTCGCGTTGTAGGCGGTGGAGCCCGTGTCGGCTGTCGGATTGACGAAGGAGGTGAGGCGTGCGACCTGATAGCCCTTGAGCAGTCCGAGTTGGATCGCGAGAAGGATGCCCACCACGGCAGCGCCGATGAGCCCGATGACCCACCTCGTCCGTGCCCCCGAGACAGCGATGATCGACAACGCGACCGATCCGAGAATGAGCACGGTGCCCGTGTCGTTCTGGGCGAGGATGATGAGGAGCGGCAGCACCACGACGCCGATGCTCACGAGTACCTCTCGGTCACGCGGCTCGCTCTCTGAATCCTGCTTCTCAGCAAGGACACTTGCCATCATGAGGATGACCGCGATCTTCGCGAACTCCGAGGGCTGGAGGGTGAATCCGCCCGGCAGGTCGATCCACGCCTGGGCGCCGGCAATCTCGGAACCGACCCCGGGCACGAAGGGCAAGATGAGCGTGAAGACCGACACGCCGTAGATGATCGGGGTGTAGGCGAGGAGCGAGCGGTAGTTCACCTTCGACACGAGGATCCCGAGCGCCATTCCGATGACCACGTTGATGAGGTGTCGCTTGAGGTACGACTGCGGGTCGTTCTCCGAGGCCATGTCCGATCGGCTCGCCGACCAGACGAGCATCGACCCGTAGATCGTCACGAGGAACGTCGCGATGAGCAGGATCCAGTCGAGCTCACGCCAGTACGCGGCACCTCGCTGACGCGAGGGGATGCTCGGCCGAGAGGTGACGTCGGTCATTGAGAACATGCTCATCCGGATGCTCCTGCCTTGGCGACCTGCATTCCTGAATCCTTGCCAAGCGGCGCAACGGGGGTGCCATCAGGCCGCACAGTCGGCAACTCCTTGCGAGGCGCACCACCGACGAAGACGCTGTCAGACGGATTGACGTCTTGCCCTGTGATGCCGAAGATCGACTCGTAGATGGCGCGAACGCTCGGCCCGGATGTCTTCGACCCGGTGCCGCCCTGGGTCACCATCATCACGATTGCATACCGCGGTTTGTCTGCCGGAGCATACGAGGCGAACCACGAGGTCGAGACCTTGTTGCCGGTCACCTGCGCCGAGCCGGTCTTGGATGCCACCGGGATCTGGTCGAGGGGAAAGCCCTCGAACGGCGTCTCGCCGGAGCCATCGGTGGTGACCCCCGGGAGCGAGTCCTGCAGGAACCGGATCGTGGCCTTCGGCACGGCGACCTTGGACTTCACCTGTGGCTTGATCTCTTCGACCACCTTGCCGTCGGGGCTCATGATGCCCTTGATGACCTGGGGCTCGTACACGGTGCCGCCATTTGCGATCGCCGCGTAGACCATCGCGAGCTGGAGCGGGGTGACCGCCGTATCGCCCTGTCCGATCGCCGCATTCAGGGCATCGCCCTCGCGCCAGCGGAAGCCGTCAGCGCAATTCTCCTTGTCGAGCGCGGTGAAGTAGTCGGCGAGCTTCGGATCGGTCTTCCGGGTCTCCGGATAGCCCTCGACCGCATTGCGGCACCAGACCTCCTTCTTCGCCTCCCAGTTCGCGCCCTTGAACAGTCGGCTCGACACCCGCCCAGCCGACTCGCCGGGCAGGTCGATCCCGGTCTTCGACCCCAGGCCGAACATGCGGGCTACCTCGGCGATCGGGTCGGGCGAGGCCTTCGTCGAGTCGGGCCCGCCACCGCGAAGCCAGAACTCGTCGGCGATCCCATAGAACACGGTGTTGCACGACACCTCGAGGGCACGGGCCAGCGAAATCTTGCCGTAGGCGGCGGACTCGAAGTTCCGGAAGATCTGCGAACCGAGCTTGACGCGGTTCGGGCACTTGTACTCGCCGTAGAGATTGAGCCCTTCCTTGCCTGCAGCCGCCGTGCTCACGACCTTGAAGGTCGATCCCGGCGCGTAGAGGCCCTGGATGGCATTCGACGACAACGAGTCGCTGTTCATCAGGGCTTCGAACTGCTTCTTCGTGACGCCGCCGACCCAGATCGTCGGGTCGTAGGTCGGGTAGCTCGCCATCGCCAGGACATGTCCGTTTCTGACGTCGATGACGACAGCCGCTCCGGAATCACCCGGGTACCCCTGCTCCTGCGCCCTCAGGACGGCTTCGACGAGCTGCTTCTCGACCACCGACTGCAGCTTGGCGTCGATCGACGAGATGAGGTAGCTGCCCGGCACGGCCGGGCGTTCATCGAGGGTGCCCGTCACGCGGCCGCCCGTGTCGACCTCGAGCGTCGTGACCGCCGGGGTCCCGCGGAGCACGGTGTCGTAGTACGCCTCCAGCCCCGAGCGTCCGACGACATCGGTGCGGCGCAACCTGTCGAAGGCCTTGGACGTTCCCTGCTTCTCGAGTTGCTGCTCGGTCACGGGCCCGAGGTAGCCGAGGATGTGGGCGGCATTGACGTCGAACGGAGTCGGGTAGATGCGAATTGCATCAAGTCGAGCGATCACCCCGGGGAACTTCGTGCGGTTCTCCATGATCTCCAGCGCGGTGGATGCCTTGACGTCACTCGTGATCGGAATCGGCTGGTACGGCGAGCCGTTCCAGCACACGGGCGGCGGCTTCGCGCCCTCGGCCCCGCACGTCTTGAGCCGGTCGCTGATCTGCTCAGCCGGGATCTCCAGCGCATTCGCGAGCCGCTTGATGACCTTCTCACCGCCATCGGCCTCACGCTCAAGTGTCACCCGGTTGATCGTCACGACCATTGATGTGCGGTTGGAGACAAGCGCCCGGCCCGCCTGGTCGAGGATGAGGCCGCGCACCGCCGGTGTCACCACCTCGCGGGCCGAGTTGCTCTTCGCTGCGACGCGGTAGGACTCGCCCGAAAGCATCTGGAGGTAGAACAGCCGGAACACGAGTGTTCCGAGAAGGGAGAGGACGAGGACGCCGAGGATGAGCAGGCGAAGGGTCGACCGC